>NZ_JAAXOY010000120.1 GCF_012396155.1 Cellulomonas septica
CCGGCGCGAGCTCGTCGCGGTGCAGCCGGTCGGCCGCCGTCCCCGTCCACGTACCGGCGGACCCGACCGCCTCGGCGGCGCGGTGCAGGGAGGGGACACCCTCGCGCGCCTCACGCACCTGCCGCAGCAGAAGGCGCAGGTCGTCGACGCGACCCTGCGCCCGGGTCAGCTCGTCGGTCACGCGGCCTCCCTGCGCGGCGGGCGTCGATTCGTGTGGGATCGTCCGGGTGTGCACCCTAGCGTCGAGCGCACGTCCCCGGGACCCGGCCTGCCGGGCATCCCCTCACGGCCACCGTTCGGCTTCGGCGTGACCGCGCCCGGGGGCTGGCACGCCCTGCGAGGAGACGCGCCGTCGATGCGCGACGACCTCGTCGCCCTCGTCGCGCGGACCCCCGTGTGGGCGGCGCTCGACGAGCGTCGTCGCCGCGGCGCGGCCGCGGTGCTGGTGTCGGTGGCCCGGGCCAGCGCCGGCACCGGTGCGGTGGTGACGCTGCTGCGCCTGGGCTCGGCGGGGGACGCGAGCTCCGAGCCCGAGGTCAGCGCGATCTCCCTGACGTGGCTCCGCACCGCCCCACTGCGGGCGGACCTCGCCCTGGCGCGGCTCGTCGTGCAGAGCGACGAGCCCGTCGACACGGGCATCGGGCCCGGCCTGGTCGCGCGCCGGGTCGAGCGGACCGTCACGGGCGCCCCGAGCTCGACCTCCCAGGTCGCCGCCCCGGTGCCCAACAGCATCTGGCTCGCCGTGGTCACCGGCACGACGTCCGCACCGCAGTACGCGGACGACCTGCACGACGCCGTCCTCACCTTCACGGCCGGTCTGTACGTCGACCGGCCCACGACCACCGCACCGGACCGGGTCGCTGCGCGGGAACGAGCCGCCCCGCCGCCCTGATCGGGCCGGGCGGCCAGGCGGTCCGGCTCTACAGCAGGTCGGCCAGCACGGCCTGCGGCCGCAGCACGTCGTAGGTGAAGTCGGGCCCCAGCCCGATGCTGAGGTCGGCGGAGGCGGCGTCGTCGACGAGCACTCCCCCGCGTGCGGCGACGTTGAGGTACGCCAGGTCGGCCATCGTGGCCTTGATCGCGCGTCGGGCGATGACGGCACGCGCCAGGAAGGAGATGTTGCCGGCGTCCTGCTCGACGCGTGCGCGCGGGGCGCCGCGCAGGTACGCGTCGACGTACACCAGGCGCCCGGTGGTGAGGTCCAGCACGAACGGCACGGCGCTGCGCTTCCCACCGGTGAGCGGGAAGGCGTTCGCGACCGTCGCGGGGTCGAACGACATGTGCTCGGAGGAGACCTCGTCACGCAGCATCCACCCGGCGGCGACCTCCTCGAGCTGGTCGAAGGTGACCCCGCTGTAGCGGAAGACGACAGGTGCGACGTACCGCCATCCGCGGTCGCGTACGAAGGTCTGCACGGCCCTCAGGTCGATGTCGATGAACTCCTGCGCCCCCGCCGGTGCCGACGTGACGTCGCCGGAGTGCACCATGGCCCCTCCCCGCAGATGGGTCCAGGAGACCTGGTCGACGACCCCCAGGTCGGCGTCGAGGGCGATCGCAGACAGGTCGAGGTCGCTGTCCGCGTGCTTCCAGTGGACGAACAACCGCAGGGCGCGCGCGTCGCCCACGGCCAGCGCCGAGCCGCGCTCGACCTGGATGAGGCCGCCGGCGCCGCTCCGCAGCCCGTCCGGCACCAGGATGTCGCGCGTCGCCGGCTCGACGTACACGGTGCGCCCGGCCCACGAGTCCTTCGCTGCGAGCTGGGTGTGGATGCCGTCGCCGAGCACGACGACCAGGCGCGCGGCGAGGTCGTCCGCGACCCGCAGGTGCCCCTGGGGTCCGTCGATCGTCAGGACCGCGCCGGACTTGGCGAAGGCGACGCGGGGGTAGGTCGCACCGTTGTCCCGGATCTGGGCCTGCGCGCCGAGCAGGACCCGCACCGGCACCCGCGGTACGGCGAGCTTCAGGGCAGCGGCGAGTGCCTCGACGCGATCGCCGTCACCGTCGGCGAGCGCTGCCAGGCGCCGCAGCGAGCGCACGAGCACGCCGGGCGCCTCGGCGCCGAGGACCTGCACCGCCGCTGCGTAGTCCGTGCCGAGGAGCCGCTCGACACGTGAGCCGAGGCTCGTCGTGTCGTGCTTCGTGGAACGAAGTCGTCCGAACACCTCCTGGGTCCGCGGTGCGTCGTGCTCGGCCAGGTGCAGGCCGCGGGCGACCGCCAGCCACATCGAGCGGCGACGGAAGACGTCCGACAGGCGTTCGCTGGCTTCGAGCACCGCCACGACCGTGCGCCGCTGCGCGCGGGTCAGGCGCGGGTAGCGGATGGTCGCCGTCAGCGACACGTCGCCCCCGGTCAGGTCGGCGAACAGGCGCAGCAGGTCGTCGGGGGTCAGGCCGAGCGTCGGGACGGCGGACAGGTCGGCGTCCCAGACGGCGCGGACGAGCAGCGTGCGCAGCTCGCGGAACCGGACGGTGGCGCTGTCGACGTGCGCCGTCCCCAACGCCGCGACGAGGACGCGCAGGTCGTCCATGACGTCGACGCGCACCGACGCGGCCGACGCGAACGTCGTGACCATCCAGTCCCGCAGCAGGTCGTCGCGCTCCTCGACGCCGACCAGACGCACGTCGAGCCACTGGACGCGGGAGTCCGGCTTGAGGAGCTTCTGGCGCCGGCGAGCGCTCAGCGCCGCGGGGACGTCCTGAGGCATCGACGACGCGGGCCACCAGCCGATGTCGCTGAAGTCGAACGCCACGCGGATCTGCTGCTCTGTCGGCGCTGCGACGTCCGCGAGGCGCGAGAGGCCGAAGGCGGAGCGCAGGCGCACGTCGTCGAAGCTGGGGAGCCTGTCCGGGAAGCCGCTGAAGAGCGGTGCGAACGTCCCACGCTGCCCGCGGGCGGCGCGCACGTGCGTGACGACGTCGGCGACGACGTCGGCCAACGGGTCCCGCGCGGCGCCGGGGTTGGTGATGCGCACCCCGGCCCGGGCGAGCTCGGTGAGCGCGACGCTCACGCGGGCGGGTGACACCGTCCCCACCGCCACCGCGAGAACCCCGAGGCGGTCGAGCGCGATCCGGTCGAGCGCGTGCACGGTGTTCCTTCCGACGGTGGCCCGACGATCGCGGCCGGAGAACGAGGGACCGGCGCCCGTCGGGCGCCGGTCCACGTGAGGAGATCCACCAGGCGGGTTTCATCCAGAGAGGTAGGCGAAGGATGCCTGGCTGTAGGCCTCGAGGGACATGGTGCCGGTCGACGCCGCCGGGCAGTAGTCCTTTGCGGGCGACGTACGACGTGGGCGTGGCCGAACGCGAGGCCGGTGGTCCGCGAACGAGGGCACCGTGACGCGGGCCGTGTCACGCCGACAGCAGGTCGCTGAGCGCCCTCGTCCGCGTACGCCCGCTGGCTGGCGGCGGAGCCGGGCGCCGGACCGCTCCTCGCCGGATCCTGAGGGAGCGGTCCCAGTAACCCATTGACCGTTCTGCGCGGTTTACGACAGCCTGGCGGGGTTTGCGTCGTCGCTGGTCTCAGGGGGCCCAGATGGACGTGTCACGCCGCAACCCGCCGCGCCCAGAGGGCCGCCGCGACCGGCTCCGAAGCCTGCTCGGTATCGCCGCCGCGCTCGCGCTCGCCGTCACGGTCGTGCTCGTCCCGGTCGGCGAGGTGGAGGCCGCACCCCGCTTCGACATCCAGTGCGACGAGCTGATCGACGGCATCGACGGCATCGCGGGCGACGACGACCTGCCCGGCGGGAAGAACGTGCCGGCGGGGCACAAGGAGAAGATCCCGGACTACACGTACGAGAACCCCGCCGAGGCGTACCGGAACCGTGCGGCGCCGACCGGTGCGGAGCTCGACACGCTGCAGGGCGACTACAAGGGCTTCCCCGCCGGGTCCGAGGACCACATGCTCCGGCGCTGGAAGGAGTACACGACCACCGGCGGGGAGTGGGAGTGGGAACGCTGGCGCAACACGTACATCCCGAACATGGCCAACGACTCGCGGGGCGACGGGTTCCACCGCAACGTCGGGCGGCGCCTGAAGCTCGGCGGCCCGGACTGGATGTGCGAGGACACGCAGCTCGCGAAGGAGAAGAGCCTCGGGTACGACCGCCGGTACGACTCCGTGAACCGTGCCCGGCAGGTCGCCTACGAGCTCAAGTCCGGTGGCTCACCGCTCAAGCTCGACCAGCTGCGGGCCGACCAGGCGTTGATGCGCGGGTCGGGCTGGAAGGTGTACTACGTCTTCAGCCAGGAGCCGCTGCCCGGGCAGGTCCGGCTGATGAACCAGCACGGCGTGCGGTACGTCGTGCTGGAGTCCACCGCACGCCTGCAGAACCCGGCGGCGAACCCCGGCAACAGCTCCATGAGCCCTGACCCGAACAGGCCCACCGGCGGCGCCGCCAAGGACCTCGCCCAGCGCTCGGGCCGGACGGCCGCCGACGCGCGCGAGGCCCGGCGCCTCGCGGACGACTTCTCGAACGACCAGCGCCGCCAGGGCTTCGGCCCGCGACGTCCGGGCGGCATCGACTGGACGTCGCTCGAGCTGCACTACGTGTCCGACGACCCGCAGACCAAGGACTTCGGGTACGCCTTCTCCGCCGCCGAGCTGCCGGACGACGGCGAGGCCGAGCTGGGGTACGGGGGCGAGGCCGTGCTCGACCTGTCCTCGGACGCGCTGTTCACGTGGCTGTCCCTCGACCAGAGCCAGTTCTGGGTCAACCTCAACCCGGACACGCCGGAGTCGATCATCGACCCGCAGTTCGCGACCACCGACGCGGGGCGCGTGCTGCTGCAGGCGGACCTGCGGTTCAAGGAGACGCAGAACGCGTACATGGACCCGGCCACCGAGCACGGCAAGGCGTTCTGGGACTCGATGGAGCGCACCGCCGACGGCCTGATCTGCCACGGGTCGTACCGGATGTGGGTCGAGCCGAAGCCGGCGACCGTCCGCGAGGACGGCGACCAGCTGTACATCCTCGACGCGCCCCTGGCGGCCCGGTACGAGCCGATGGACATCGACTGGCGCCCGCCGGGCCAGGGGGAGGACCTCTGCGAGGGCGCGCCGCAGGACGTCGTGGACCGCAACACGCAGCGGATCGCCGACACGTTCGCGCCGCTCTTGGAGCAGCGGGTGAACACCGCTCCGGAGTACGCGGACCTGCGTCGCGTGTACACGTCCCGGGTGGCCGCCCAGTGGCTGACGGAGCGCGACGCCGAGCGGCCGGGCGCGTTCCACGACGTGATCGGCTCCGGTGACGTCTCGGCGTGGCCGGCGCGCACGGCGTGGGACCCGCAGGACGTCTTCGACGAGTACCTCGAGCAGCTCAGCACGCCGCTCTTCCGGTACGAGTGGACGTTCGGGGAGATGGAGTACTGGATGGACATCGTCGGCGGTGTCACCCTCCCGGACACGCCGCGTGAGGCGATGCCCGCGGAGCAGTTCCAGCAGGCGCACCCGACCCTGCCGGCGACCGTGCAGTCCTCCCTCCACGACGCGGTGAGCGTGCCGCTGGCCGCCCAAGCCGCCCGGGCCGGAGACGCCGTCGGCACCTTCGCCGAGGGCGCGGAGAGCATGGCGTGGCTGGGCGGTGGTCCGATCGTCCAGATCGCGCCCGAGCCGACCGACCCGCCGGACCCCGGCCCGGTCGTGCCGCCGGGTCCCGGCCCTGTCGCACCGGCTCCCGCCGACCCCGCCGCTCCGTCGGGAGGCTCCGGCACCACCACGGTCGCCCAGCGCACCGGCACGCCCCGCGCGGGCGCGGCCTGGGGCGGGAGGCTGCCCGCGACGGGCTTCGCCGACCCCTGGATCGTCCCGACCGCGCTCGGCCTGATCCTCGTCGGTGGGGCGCTGGTCATGCTGCGGCGCCGGGCGCGCACCTCCCCCTGAGGCAGACGACCTGAGGCAGACGCGGGCCACGGCACGCCCCTCCACCGTCGATCCCGCAGCCTGGAGCCCCGTCGAGCCGCTCGGCGGGGCTCCTCGCTGCCCGACGACCGGCTCCGACCCGCCGTGACACCCCACCAACGCGAAGACTCCCGGTCAGGAAGCCTGACCGGGAGTCTCGGTACTGCTCGGGCGGTTCACTCGGGAACCACCCCTGTGTGCGCGAGGGGGGATTTGAACCCCCACGCCCTTTCGGACACTGGCACCTGAAGCCAGCGCGTCTGCCGTTCCGCCACTCGCGCGCGCCGGAGAACATTAGCACGGCGCCGCGGTGGTTCCCGACTCGCCCCGATGACCTGCGAGGACGGCCTCGCGGACGCCCCGGACAGCCCCGGACGCCCCCCGCGACGCACCACCGCACGGGACCTCCCCCGAGTCCTCCCACGACAACACCCGGCTCACCCGGCCGTGGCGGGCGCGGCACGGATACCATCAACGTCCAGGACGGCCACCGACCATCGGCGCCGCCACGGCACGGCACGGGTAAGGGAGGTGGGCGTGGGCTTCCTCGACAAGTTCGAGAACGGCGTGGAGCGCGTCGTGAACAACGCTTTCGCCAAGGCCTTCCGCAGCGAGCTGAAGCCGGTGGAGCTCGCGAGCGCGCTGCGCCGGGAGCTCGACGACCGTGCGGCGGTCGTGGGACGTGACCGCACGGTGGTGCCGAACGAGTTCACGATCGAGCTCGCGTCTGCCGACTACGACCACGTGGAGGAGTGGGGCGCGGAGGCGATGGCGGACGAGTTCGCCGCGACCGTCACCGAGCACGCCGCGAGCCAGCGCTACGCGTTCGTCGGGCCGGTGACGGTGTCGTTCGGCGAGGACGCGGACCTCGAGACGGGTCGTTTCCGGGTGCACAGCGCGACGGTGCGCGGGGCGGTCGCGCCGGCTGCGGCGACGGCGCCGACGTCGCGCCACCCGCTGCTGATCGTGGACGACCAGCGCTACATCCTCACGGGCCCGGTGACGGTCATCGGCCGCGGCTCGGAGGCGGACATCATCGTGGACGACCCGGGCGTCTCGCGCCGCCACCTGGAGATCCGGGTGACGCCGGACGGCGTGATCGCGTCCGACATGGGCTCGACGAACGGCCTGTACGTGGAGGGGCACCACGTCCCGGCGGCGACGCTGGTGGACGGCAACACCCTCATGATCGGCCGCACCCGGATCCTGTTCTGGACGGGCGGCGAGCCGGACCTGGACCAGTGACGCCGGCGCATGAGTGAGCTGACGATCACCCTGCTGCGGCTGGGGTACCTCGCACTGCTGTGGGTGCTGGTGCTGTCGGCGATCAGCGTGCTGCGCCGCGACCTGTACGGCACGCGGATCACGGACCGTCGTCGGGCGAACCGTGCGGCGGCCGCGCCGCCCGCACGCCCGCAGCCGGCCGAGGCGGTGGCCGCTC
>NZ_JAAXOY010000121.1 GCF_012396155.1 Cellulomonas septica
CACGCGGGGTGCCCCGCGCCGGCGTCCGGGCCTGCTCGGCGGCGCGCGTGCGCTCCTCGTCGGTGAACGGCGGGGCGGTCCAGCCCTCCTGCCGCGCGAGCTCGAGACCCCGCAGCGTCGCGGGTCCGGCACCCACGCCCTCGTCCGCGCGGCCGTCGGAGAAGCCCGCGAGCACGCGGCTCATCTCCTTGAACGTGCACACGTGGTCGGCGCCGCGCGTCGGCGCGACGGGCGTCCCGGCGCGCAGCGCCTCGACGACGTCCTTCGCGGAGTCCGGCGTCTGGTTGTCGAAGAACTCCCAGTTGACCATCACGACGGGCGCGTAGTCGCAGGCCGCGTTGCACTCGACGCGCTCGAGCGTGATCGCGCCGTCCTCGGTGGTCTCGTCGTGGCCGACGCCGAGGTGGTCGGAGAGCTCCTCCCAGATCGCGTCGCCGCCCATGACCGCGCACAGCGTGTTGGTGCAGACCCCGACCGTGTAGTCGCCGTTGGGGTGCCGCTTGTACTGCGTGTAGAACGTCGCGACCGCGCTGACCTCGGCCGTCGTGAGCCCGAGCTCGGCCGCGCAGAACGCGATGCCGCGCGGGCTGACGTAGCCGTCCTCCGACTGCACCAGGTGCAGCAGCGGCAGCAGCGCCGAGCGCTCCTGCGGGTAGCGGGCCTTGATCACCGCCGCGTCCGCGGACAGCCGCGCGCGCGTCTCGTCGTCGAACGCCGTGCGGTGCGTGGCGCCCGGCACGCGGGCGCCCCCGATCTCCTCGACCGACATCAGCGGTCCACCCCTCCGAGCACCGGGTCGAGCGACGCGACGGCGACGACGACGTCGGCCACCTGCCCGCCCTCGCACATGATCGACACGGCCTGCAGGTTGTTGAACGACGGGTCCCGGAAGTGGGCCCGGTACGGCCGCGTGCCGCCGTCGGACACGAGGTGCACGCCCAGTTCGCCGCGCGGGTGCTCGACGGTCTGGAACACCTGGCCGGCCGGGACGCGGAAGCCCTCGGTCACGAGCTTGAAGTGGTGGATCAGGGCCTCCATCGAGGTGCCCATGATCTCCTTGATGTGGTCGAGCGAGTTGCCCATGCCGTCCGACCCGATCGCGAGCTGCGCGGGCCAGGCGATCTTCTTGTCGCCGACCATGACGGGCCCGGGGCCCATCTTCTGGAGGCGGTCGAGGGTCTGCTCGACGATGTTCATCGACTGGTAGCACTCCTCCATGCGGAGGATCACGCGCGCCCAGGAGTCCGCCTCGGTCGCCACGGGGACCTCGAAGTCGTACGTCTCGTAGCCGCAGTACGGCGCGGCCTTGCGCACGTCGTACGGCAGGCCGGCCGACCGGAGCACCGGGCCGGTGATGCCGAGCGCCATGCAGCCGGACAGGCCGAGGTAGCCGACCTCCTTGAGCCGCAGCTGGAGGATCGGGTTCGCCAGCATGAGGTCTTCGAGCTGCTTGAAGTAGTGGCGCATCGACGTGAGCGCCTCGCGGATCGTGTCGATCGCGCCGGGCGGGATGTCCTGCGCGACGCCGCCGGGACGGATGAACGCGTGGTTCATGCGCAGGCCCGTGATGAGCTCGAAGATCCGCAGGACCTCCTCGCGGGCCGTGAAGCCCACGGTCATGATCGTCGTCGCACCGAGCTCGTTGCCGCCGGTCGCGAGGCACACGAGGTGCGACGCGATGCGGTTGAGCTCCATGAGCAGCACGCGGATGACCGTCGCGCGCTCGGGCACGTCGTCCGTGATCCCGAGGAGCTTCTCGACGCCCAGGCAGTACGCGGCCTCCTGGAACAGCGGCGCCACGTAGTCCATGCGCGTGCAGAAGGTCACGCCCTGGGTCCAGGTGCGGAACTCCATGTTCTTCTCGATGCCGGTGTGCAGGTAGCCGATGCCCGCACGGGCCTCGGTGACCGTCTCGCCGTCGATCTCGAGCATGAGCCGGAGCACGCCGTGCGTCGACGGGTGCTGCGGGCCCATGTTGACGACGATGCGCTCCTCGCCGAGGCGGGCCGCCTCCTCGGCGATGTCCGACCAGTCGCCGCCGGACGCCTCGAACGTCGGGACGCCCGTCGTCTCGTCGTCGACCAGGTGCGCGGTCGCGTGGGGGGTGCTCATGAGTAGGACCTCCGCTGGTCCGGGGGCGGCACGGTCGCGCCCTTGTACTCGACCGGGATGCCGCCGAGGGGGTAGTCCTTGCGCTGCGGGTGGCCCGGCCAGTCGTCGGGCATCTCGATGCGCGCGAGGCCGGGGTGGCCGTCGAAGACGATGCCGAAGAAGTCGAACGTCTCCCGCTCGTGCCAGTCGTTGGCCGGGTAGACGGACGTCGTCGACGGGATGTGCGGGTCGGCGTCGGGCGCCGTCACCTCGAACCGGAGGCGACGCCCGTGGGTCACCGACACCACGTGGTAGACGGCGTGCAGCTCGCGGCCCGTCTCGTGCGGGTAGTGCACGCCGCTGACGCCGAGGCTCAACTCGAACCGCAGGTCGGGGTCGTCGCGCAGCGCGCTCGCGACCGCGACGACGTGCTCGCGCGCGACGTGCAGCGTGAGCTCCTCGCGGTCCACGACGACCGACTCGACCGCGTTCGCGAAGCCCGTGCCGTTCTCGTCGAGCACCTCGGTGAGCACGTCGACGACCTCGTCGAACCAGCCGCCGTACGGGCGCTCGCTCGCGGCCGGCATCAGGACCGGGACGACGAGCCCGCCGTACCCGGAGGTGTCGCCCGTGCCGTGCGCGCCGAACATGCCCTGCCGGACGTCGACGACCTCGAGCGGCGTGCGCGCGGCCGGGACGTTCTGGCCGCCGGCCTCGAGCGCGGCCTCGCTGGTCCTCTGCGCCTCGGTGCCGGCGTCGCCGGGCTTGGCGGCCGCCGCGGCGTCCTTCTTCTCGTCGCTCATCGCAGCAGGCCCGTCATGTGCGAGGTGGGCGTCGCGGCGAGCGCGGCGGCCTCGGCGGCGGCCGCGGCCTCGCGACGGTTCACGCCGAGCGGCTCGTTCTGGATCTGCTCGTGCAGCGTGAGGATCGCGTTGATGAGCATCTCCGGCCGCGGCGGGCAGCCCGGCAGGTAGATGTCCACCGGCACGACGTGGTCGACGCCCTGCACGATCGCGTAGTTGTTGAACATGCCGCCCGACGAGGCGCACACGCCCATCGACAGCACCCACTTCGGCGCGGACATCTGGTCGTAGACCTGCCGCACGACGGGCGCCATCTTCTGGCTGACCCGTCCCGCGACGATCATCAGGTCGGCCTGCCGCGGCGACGCGCGGAACACCTCCATGCCGAACCGCGAGAGGTCGTACCGCGGCGCACCGGCGGCCATCATCTCGATCGCGCAGCACGCGAGGCCGAACGTCACCGGCCACAGCGAGCCCTTGCGGAAGTAGCCGACCAGGTCCTCGACCGTCGTCAGCAGGAATCCCGAGGGAGCCTCTTCGATCCCCATGCGTCAGCCCTCCGTCCGTCGCCGTGCTGTGGTGCCTGTGGCCCTGCCTGTGCGCGCGCCCCGGGGAGCCTCCCCCGGCCGTCGCGCCCCCGTCCGTGACGTCAGTCCCACTCGAAGCCCCCGCGCCGCCACTCGTAGACGAACGGCACCGTGATGAGCACCAGGAACACGAGCATCGCGACGAGCCCGAACACCGCGAGGTCGCCGAACGCGACGGCCCACGGGTAGAGGAAGACGACCTCGATGTCGAAGACGATGAACGTCATCGCCACCAGGTAGTACTTGATGGGGAACCGGCCGCCGCCGATGGCGTGCGGCGTCGGCTCGATGCCGCACTCGTACGCCTCCAGCTTGGCGCGGTTGTAGCGCTTCGGTCCGAGGATCGCGCTGGCCCCGACACCGCCGAGCGCGAGCACGGCCGCGATGCCCATGAGGACGAGCAGCGGGGCGTACGGGTTGTCCATCAGGACGTCACTCCTCTTCGTCGAGGCCGAGCCGGGGGCGGGTGCGGGGCGGACAGCTCATGCGGCCGGTGCGATCCGTGCCAGCCCGGCGATCACCCGGTCCACCATGTCACCGCCCCGGGGTTCGTAGCAGTCGGACAGCAGCTTGAGCACGAACTTCATGAGCAGCGGCCGCGGCAGGCCGTAGCGGGTGCAGACCCGCATGACCTCGGGGTGCTCGATGAGCCGGACGAACACGCGACCCAGCGTGTAGTACCCGCCGAGGTCGTCCTTCATGCGGCGCTGGTACGTCGCGAACGCGCGCTCGCGGCCCGCCGCGGTCCCGCGCGCGAGGCCCTGCGCGATCGCGTCGGCCGCGACCCGGCCGGCCTGCAGGCCGTACGCGATGCCCTCGCCGTTGAACGGGCTGACCATGCCCGCGGAGTCGCCCGCGAGCATGAGCCCGTCGGCGTACAGCGGCCCGCGGTTGAAGCCCATCGGGAGCGCGGCGCCGCGCACCGGCCCGACCTGGTGGTCGGGCGTGAACTCCCACTCGGCGGGCGCGTTGCGCATCCACGCGGCGAACAGCGCCTTGTAGTCGACCTTGGTCGCGGCGGCCGTCGAGCTCACCGAGCCGAGGCCCACGTTCGCGGTCCCGTCGCCGAGGGAGAAGATCCAGCCGTACCCCGGCATGAGGTTCGACCGGCCCGGCTCGCCGTCCCAGAGCTCGAGGTGGCTCTCCATCCACGGGTCGTCGTGGCGCGGCGTGCGGAAGTACGTGCGGACGGCGACGCCCATCGGGCGGTCGTCGCGCTTGGTGCGGCCCGCCGACGTCGCGAGCCTCGTCGAGACGCCGTCGGCCGCGATGACGACGGGCGCGCGGTAGACGACCTCGTCGCCCGCACGGTGGCCCTTGTCGTCGACCGGCCGGGCCGTGACGCCCACGACGCGCCCCGTCCGCTCGTCGCGCACCGGGCCCGTCACGGACGTGCGCTCGAGCAGCTTGGCGCCGCCCGCGCGGGCGTGCGACGCGAGCGTGTGGTCGAGCGACATGCGCGACTTGGCGAGCCCGTACGACGGGTACGAGGAGAGCTCGGGCCACGGCAGCTCGAGGCGGTGGCCGCCGCCGATCACGCGCAGCCCGCGGTTGCGGATCCAGCCGTCCTGCTCACGCAGCGGGAGGCCCATGCGCACGAGCTCGGCGACCGCGCGCGGCGTCAGGCCGTCGCCGCAGACCTTGTCCCGCGGGAACGCGGCCTTCTCGAGGAGGAGCACGTCGAGGCCCGCGGAGGCGCAGTGGAACGCGGCGCTCGAGCCGGCCGGCCCTGCGCCCACGACGATGACGTCAGCGTCATCCGTCGTCGTCCCCACCACGAGCGGCTCCCCACTTGTGACGATGTTCACGTGCGGTCAGCGCGAGTGTAACCACGGCATCTGACGGTGTCTCCGAAGGTGTGCCTAACCTGTGGAGGCGGCGTGAAGAAGGGCCGCTGGCCTGCGGCTCCGCGTCACGGGCGCCCCTGGCACCGGCGTCCCGGGCGCGGCGGACGGTCGGCGACGGGCCGTGAGAATCGGACGCGACGGGCGCGACCGGCCCCGACCAGCGTCGTCACCCGGTCGGCCGTCCCGCACGGCTCACTCCGGACGCGTGCCGCGGTGCAGCGCGACGATCCCGCCGGAGAGGTTCCGGAACGCCACGTGCTCCCAGCCCGCGCGCTTCACGAGGAGGCCCAGCGCGCGCTGGTCCGGCCACTCGCGGATCGACTCCGCGAGGTAGGTGTACGCCTCGGGCTCCTTCGACACGGCCCGCGCGACCGGCGGCAGGGCCCGCATCAGGTAGTTCGAGTAGACCGTGCGGAACGGCTTCCACGACGGCGTCGAGAACTCGCACACCACGAGCCGCCCGCCCGGCCGGGTCACGCGTAGCAGCTCCTCGAGCGCGGCGGGGACGTCCGACACGTTGCGCAGCCCGAACGACATGGTCACCGCGTCGAACGACGCGTCCGCGAACGGCGGGGGCGTCGGCGCGCGAGACGTCCTCGACGGACACGAGCACCGACGGCAGCGTCGTCGCGGTGCCGGTGCCCGGAACGGCCACGCGCACCCGCACGGTCGCCGCGGGGTCGTCGCCGTGCGTCATCGCTCCACCGTAGTGCGTGTGACGTATCTCACACCGGCGTGCTCGGCTCCTCCTCCCCGAGGCGCGGGCCGCCCGGGCCCGCGCGCCAGGGGAAGGCACCACCATGGCCACGAAGAGCACGTCCGGGTCCGGCGGGGGCGGCGGCCGCCGTCGCAGCGAACCCACCGGCGGGCCGACCGGCGGCACGCCCGAGCGTCCCGAGGAGCGCTCGTCCGTCGACACCGGCACGACCGTCATCAGCGGCGTCGGCTTCGCCGAGAAGGCGGTCACCTACGCCAAGGTCGGCGACCTCGCGGTCTTCGAGGGCGACATCGTCCTCGGCCGGCACGCCGACCTCGAGGCCGCGCGCGCCCGCGGCGACGACGTCTCCTTCGGCGTCGCGATCACCGGCAGCCGCTACCGCTGGCCGAACGCCACCGTGCCGTACGAGATCGACCCCGCACTGCCGAACCAGAACCGGGTGACCGACGCGATCGCGCACTGGGAGCAGTACACGCCCCTGCGGTTCGTCCAGCGGACCGCCGCGAACGCCGGCACCTACCCCAACTACGTGCACTTCCTCGACGGCGGCGGCTGCTGGTCGGCCGTCGGCATGGTCGGCGGGCGGCAGGACCTGTCGCTCGGCAGCGGCTGCACGACCGGCAACGCGATCCACGAGATCGGGCACGCGATCGGGCTGTGGCACGAGCAGAGCCGTGAGGACCGCGACAGCTTCGTCACCGTCAACCTCGCGAACGTCGACCCGGGCTACGTGCACAACTTCGACCAGCACATCAGCGACGGCGACGACATCGGGGACTACGACTACGGCTCGATCATGCACTACCCCGCCACGGCGTTCTCCACGAACGGGCAGCCCACGATCGTGCCCGTCCAGCCCGGCGTCGCGATCGGCCAGCGCCTGCGGCTGTCCGACGGCGACATCGCCGCCGCCCGCAGCCTCTACCCCACGAACCCCCAGCCGAACATCAAGAAGGTCACGGACGACCCGGGCGGGTTCAAGAAGCCGATCGACGACCAGAGCGGGTTCAAGAAGGTCCGGGACGACCACAAGCCGTTCGTCGACCCGCCGAAGCACCTCCTCGACCCGAAGCAGGTCCTCGACCCCAAGCAGGTCCTCGACCCGAAGCACGTGTTCGACCCCAAGCACGTGTTCGACCCGCCGAAGCAGCTCACGGACCCGCCCAAGCAGCTCGTCGACCCGCCCAAGAACGCGTTCGACCCGCCCGGCGGCCTCGGCGGCGGCCTCCCGCCGATCCCGCTCCCGCAGCCCGGAGGCGGCCTCCCGTTCGCGCTCGCGACGCCCCACCACGCCGCGTCCGCAGCCGCGTACGAGCCC
>NZ_JAAXOY010000122.1 GCF_012396155.1 Cellulomonas septica
CCCTACCCGACGCTCTTCCGATCTGGGCGAGGTGCTGCGGCGTGCGGCGACGCCGGGTCGGGTCGTCTCGCTCGCGACGGACGACGAGCTCGACGGCGACGTCGTGCTCGCGGCGATCGCCGACGGCGTCCTGACGATCCGGCGGACGGACCCGGCGACGGGCGAGGTCCGCTGGGTCGCGACGCGTCCGTCGGCGTTCCCGGCGGCGTCGACGTCACGCGTCCGGGTGTCGGTGGGCGGCGGCCTGGTGGTCGCGACGGGGCCGCCCGCGAACGGCTCGCCGGGGGCGTCGGTCCAGCCGACGAGGTCGTCGTCGGGGCAGACGACCGTCTCGTCGGCGAGATCCCCGGGCGCGACCTCCTCGGCGACGGAGAAGACGTGGTCGCGCGCGGCGACGACGACGGTCTCCTCGGTGTAGAGCGGGATCGCGGACAGCGCGTCGCGGTCGACGGGCAGCCGCAGGATCGCCACGTCGGCGTCGCCCGCGCGCAGGGCGGGCTCGGCGTCGGGCGGCTCGACGACGACGAGCTCGAGCGGGACGTCGGCGAGGCGCTCGCGCCAGACGCGCAGCCAGCGGTCGGGGTTCACGCCGGGCACGACGAGCACGCGGAACACGCGACCGCCGCCGCCGGTGTCGTCGGCCTCGGGCGTGGCGGGCTCGTCGGGGCTCATCGGGCTCTCCTCATGACGACGTCGCGGACCTCGTGGCCCAGGTCGATCCCGCGCTGCTCGAACTTGGTGACCGGGCGGTGCGCGGGGCGGGCGACGAACCCGTCGGCGGTGTTCTCCAGGCCGGGGTCGGCGGCGAGCACGTCGAGCATCTGGTCGGCGTAGTCGACCCAGTCGGTCGCGCAGTGCAGCGTGCCGCCGACGCGCAGCCGGGACCGCAGCAGCGCGACGTGCGCGGGCTGCACGAGCCGCCGCTTGTGGTGGCGGGCCTTGGGCCACGGGTCGGGGAAGAAGACGTGCACGGCGTCGAGCGTGCCCTCCGGGACGTGCCGGCGCACCAGGTCGAGCGCGTCGCCGTGCGCGACCCGCACGTTCGTCAGGCCCGCGCGCTCGACCAGGACCAGCAGGTTCGCGACGCCCGGCAGGTGTGCCTCGACCGCGAGGTAGTCGCGCGACGGGTCGGCGGCGGCCATGGCGACGGTCGTCTCGCCCATGCCGGACCCGATCTCCAGCACGACCGGCGCGTCCCGCCCGAACAAGGCGGGCACGTCGAGCGAGCCGTCGGCGCGCACGGGGGCGCGACCGAGCGTGTCGTCGTGCACCGAGAACCCGAACCGCGGCCACAGGTGCGCGAGCGCGCGCTCGCGGTCACGACCGAGCGTCGCGCGGCGCGGGTGGAACGTGCGCAGCGGCTCGTGGGGGCGCGACGCGACGTGCCGGAACGCGTCGGAGGGCAGGCTCACCCCGCGAGCCTACGGAACGGACGAGGCCCGCCGGCGCGCGGCACGGTCGCCGCGTCGGCGCGCGACCGTGCCGGCGGGGCTCGGTGTCAGGCCGGGTCGTCGCTCTCCGCGATGAGGGCGAAGACCTCGCCGAACGGGCCGGAGACGATCGACATGCGCCCGTACGGCGTGTCGGACGGCGGGCTCATGACGGTGCCGCCGAGGTCGACCGCGCGCTGCGTCGCGGCGTCGGTGTCGGACGTGCCGAAGTACAGCGTCCACGCGGCCGGCGTCTCCGGGTCGACCTTGTCGCTGTAGCCGCCGATGCCGCACACGAGCTGCCCGTCGAGCCGCACGGACGCGTACGCGAAGCCGGGTCCGCTCATGTCGTCGGCCGTGAACCCGAAGACGCGCTGGTAGAACGCGAGCGACGCGGCCTGGTCGTGCGACATGACCTCGGTCCACACGATCGCGCCGGGCTCGTCGGTGACGTCCCACCCGGTGTGCCCGTGCGGCTCCCAGCCGCCGAACACGGCACCCGTCGGGTCGACGAAGATCGCCATCGACCCGAAGTCGACGATCTCCATGCCCGGAAGCAGCACCTGGCCGCCCGCCTCGGTGACGGCGTCCGTCGTCGCGGCCAGGTCGTCCGTCGCGAGGTACAGGCACCAGGCCGACGGCGGCGCGGGGTCCTCTCCGGTCGGCTCGCCCATCCCGACGACGCGGCGGCCGCCGACGAACGCCTGCGTGTAGCCGCCGACCTCCGGTCCGCCGCGCTCGAACCGCCAGCCCAGCAAGGCGCCGTAGAAGTCGATCGCGCGGTCCAGGTCCGGCACGGTGATGTCGGCCCAGGCGGGCGTGCCCGTGGGCCAGCTGCCCCGGTGCGTCGTCATCGGTCCTCCTCGTGGTCGGTGCGTGCCCATCCCACACCGTTCCTCCCGGTCGCACCACGCGAGCGATGGTGCTAGTCACGGACGCATGACGCAGCCGGGTCCGGACGAGCCGGTCGTCGACGTCCTGGGGGTGCCTCGGGACGCCGAGGACGACGGGCACGGCGACTCCGCGCTCACCGTCGCGATCGCGCTCGGCGCGAACGTGCTGATCGCGGTCGCGAAGACGGCGGCCGCCGTGATCACGGGCGCCGCGTCGATGCTCGCGGAGGCCGCGCACTCGTGGGCCGACGCGGGCAACGAGGTGTTCCTCCTCATCGCCCAGCGGCGCGCGGCCAAGCCCGCCGACGCGTCGCACCCGCTGGGGTACGGCCGCGAGGTCTACGTGTGGTCGCTGTTCGCGGCGATCGGCCTGTTCGCGGTCGGGGCGGGCGTGTCGATCACGCACGGCATCCAGGAGCTGTCGCACCCGGAGCCCGCGTCGGACTTCGGCATCGCGTACGCGGTCCTCGGGGTGTCGCTCGTGCTCGAGGGCGTGTCGTTCGTGCAGGCGTCGCGGCAGGCGAAGCGGGCCGCCGCACGACGTGACCGCGACCTCGTCGACCACGTCCTCGCGACGTCCGACCCGACGGTCCGGGCCGTGTTCTTCGAGGACGCCGCCGCGATCGTCGGCATCCTCATCGCGACGGGCGGCATCGCGGCGCACCAGATCACGGGCTCGGCCGTGCCCGACGCGATCGGCTCGATCCTCGTCGGGATCCTGCTGGGCGTCGTCGCCGTCGTGCTCATCGACCGCAACCGCCGCTTCCTCGTCGGAGAGGCCGTCGACCCCGAGCTGCACGCCGCCGCCGTCCACGCCCTCCTGGCGCTGCCCGAGGTCGCGCGCGTGACCCAGCTGCGCCTCGAGTTCGTCGGCGCCCGCCAGGTGTACCTCACGGGTGCCGTCGACCTCGACGGCGACCCGCACGAGACCGAGGCGTCCCACGTGCTCGCGTCGCTCGAGCGCCGGATCTCCGCGACGGACGGTGTCGTCGGGGCCCTGCTGTCGCTGTCCGAGCCCGAGGAGCCGTCGATCCACGACTGACCGCCGGTCATCCGCGAGGGGTGACGCGCACGACGCGCCGGTCCGGGGACGCTGGGCGGGACGCGGGGACGGGGGGTGGCGATGACCGAGCCGACGACCGAGTTCCGCGTGCCCGTGCGGCAGCTGCTCAAGCTCACGATCCCGGCCGCGCTGGTCGGCATCCTGTGCGGGCTCGTGCTCATCGGGCTCAGCGCGCTCGCGAAGGTCCTCGAGGACTGGCTCTGGGACGACCTGTCGGGCCTGTTCGGCCTCGACCGCGACTCGCCCGTGTGGATCGTCGTGATCCTCACGCTCACCGGGCTGCTCGTGGGGCTCGTCATCCGGTTCGCGCCGGGGCACGCCGGCCCGGACCCCGCGTCGGCCGGGCTCGTCGAGCCGCCGCTGCCGCCGCGCGTGCTGCCCGGGCTCGCGCTCGCGATGGTCCTGATGCTCGCGGGCGGCGTCAGCCTCGGCCCCGAGAACCCGATCATGGCGATCAACGCCGCGCTGGTCGTCTGGATCGGCGCGCGCGTCGCGGGGCGCGTCGGGGTGCCGCAGTGGATGGCGCTGTCGACCGCCGGGACCCTGGGCGCGATGTTCGGCACGCCGCTCGCGGCGGCGCTCATGTTCAGCGAGATGGACCCGGGGGACCGCCGCATCCCGCTGTGGGACCGGCTGTTCGCGCCGCTCGTCTCCGCCGCGACCGGCGCGCTCACGATGCTCCTGCTGTCCGACCTCGACATGGCGATGGACGTCCCGGAGTACCCGGGCCTCCAGGTCACCGACCTCGCGATCGCGGTCGCGGTGTCGCTGGGCGCCGCCGCGCTCGGCCTGCTCGCGTCGTACGTCTTCACGCCCCTGCACCGGCTCGTGCACCGCGTCCGGCAGCCCGTCCTGCTGCTCACGCTCGGCGGGCTCGTGCTCGGGCTGCTGGGGGCCGTCGGCGGACCGATCACGCTGTTCAAGGGCCTCGACGAGATGAAGCAGCTGCCCGGCATGGTCGGCGAGACGACCGCGCTCGGGTTCCTCGCGTTCGCGCTGATCAAGCTCGTCGCGCTGCTCGTCGCGTCGAGCGTCGGCTTCCGCGGCGGGCGGATCTTCCCCGCGACGTTCGTCGGCGTCTCGCTCGGGTTCGCCGTGAGCGTCGCGTTGCCGTCCGTCCCGCCCGCGCTCGCCGTGGGCGCCGCGACCGTCGGCATCATCGTCGCCGCGACCCGCAGCGGGTGGCTGAGCATCTTCCTCGTCGTCGCGATCATCCCGCAGGCCACGCTCATCCCACCGCTGCTCTTCGCGACGCTCGCCGCGTGGCTGCTCGTCACCAACCGCCCCGAGCTGCGCGCCGCACCGCTCGACGAGGCGACGCCCGTCGAGGCGGGCCCGGGGGCGCCGCTCACCCCGCCGGACACCACCGGGGAGCGGGGGTCCGTCGACCGGACGTGAGCGTGCTGTCAGCCGGAGGCACCGGCGCGCCACGCGACGACGGCCGCCGTCACGTCGGCACCCAGCGCGCGCGTGAGGTCCCGGGCCCGGTACGGCGACGTCGACCCCGCCGCGAGCGGCGCCGAGTCCTGCACGCGCGCGGCGAGCCGCGTCAGCGCCGACCGGCCCTGGTGCTCGTACGCGTCCTGCTCGCCGTCGGTGAGCGCGACCAGCAGCGACCCGCTGACCGGCCCCTGGCTCACGTGCACGTCGAGCAGCAGCGACCCGTCCGCCTCCAGCAGGAACCACGACGACGGCTCGTGGTCGACGACCCTCACGACGCCTCCGGGCGACCGCCCGTCGCGCGGTCGAGGAAGTCGACGACCTCCTTGAGGTAGCGCTCGCGGGCCGGTGCCGGTGACAGCGCCAGGTCGTGCGCACCGCCCGGCACCTCGACGAACGTCACGTCGCGGCCGAGGCGCGGCGCGAGGGCACGGATGTGCGCGACGTCGAGCACCGAGTCGGTCGTGAGCAGCGCGTCGTGCTCGCGGTCGTCGGGCCCGGACGCGTCGGACGCGAGCACCAGCACCGGGACCTGGACGTCGAGCCCGTGCGCGACCCGCCGGTGCCCCGCACGGATCGCGCGGATGAACCCCGCCCGCGCCGGGAAGCCGTCGTGCGGCTTCCACGTGAGGTCGAAGTCCCACTCCCCGCCCGTGCCGCTGTGCAGCGCGCGCCCGTAGTGCGGCGCGATGTGCCCGACCACCACGTCCGGTGCGACCCGCCCGACGACGCGCAGCGCCTGCGTGAGCGCGTGCCGCTCGAACCACGAGCCCCGCAGGTCGAGCCACGGGCTGTTGAGCACCACCGCGTCGACCGCACCCGTCCGCCCGTTCGCCCACAGCGCCGCGACCAGCCCGCCCGTCGAGTGCCCCAGCAGCGACACCGACGCGTAGCGCTCGCGCAGCAGCCGCACCGCGGCGTCGATCTCCTCCGCGTACACCGACAGCTCGCGCGCGGCGTTCGGCACGCGGCCGTCGCGGATCGACCGCCCGAAGTCCCGCAGGTCCAGCGCGTGCAGGTCGTACCCGTGCTGCCCGAGCGCGTCCGCGACGTGCGGGTGGAAGAAGTAGTCGACGAAGCCGTGCAGGTACAGCACGGCGCGCGCGCGGCGGGGTCCGTCGTCGGCCAGCGAACCCGTCGGGCTGACGAGCGTCGCGACCGGGTCGACGCCGCGCGTCGACCGGTGGTCCGGGGCCAGGGGGATCGTCCGGGCGGTCCACCCGTCGCCGAGCGCGTCGGGCACGTCGATGACGTCGTCGTCCATGCGGCGATCCTGCCACCCGCCGGTCGTCGGCCGGCGGCACACGCCGACCCCGCCACGAGGACCCCTCGACGAGTCGAGGGGGCTCCAGGACGGGGTCGTGGTGCGGTGCGGGGCGTCAGGCGACCGACGGGACCGGTGTGGCGGTGCGCATCGGGCGGGCGGCGATGTGGCCCTGGTTCGCGACGTCGACGGCGAGGCTCGTGATGCGCGCGGTGCCGTCGGGGTCGACCTCGACGGTCGAGACCGACGCGTTGGGCAGCGGCACGAGGCCGACCTCGTCGACCGTCGCCAGGTACGCGCCGAGCGTGAGGCCGTGGCCGACGACCAGGACGTGCCCGTCCTCGTGCTGCGCGGCGATGCGGGCGAAGACGTCGCGCGTGCGGTCCATGAAGTCGCGCGCGTGCTCACCGCCGGGCAGGCCGGGGTGGCGACCGGCGAGGACCTCGGTCACCAGGTCGGGCCACGCGACGACCTCGTCGAGGACGCTCTCGGGCTTCTGCTCGTAGATCCCGAACGCGTACTCCAGAAGCGCGCGGTCGGTGCGCAGCGGGATGCCGTCGTGGTGCCGCAGCAGCTCGACGGCCGTGGCGACCGCCCGGCCCGACGGCGAGGACCACGCGGCGGTGAACGGGACGTCCGCGAGGTGCCGTGCGGTGGTCCGCACACCCGCACGGCCGTCGCGCGTCAGGGGGGAGTCGCAGCGTCCCTGCAGGACGCGGCGGGCGTTGAAGTGGGTGCGCCCGTGCCGGACGAGCGTCATGGTGAGGGTCATCGGTGCCCTGCTCTCTCTTCGGTGTCGGTCTCGACGCTAGGCACGCGACGTGTCCCCCGGCCGACGGGAGCATGACGCGTCGGCGACGGTTCGTCTCCCCTCTCCCGGTTCGGCGGGGGTGGCCGCGAGGAGGTCGGCCAGGCAGGGGTGGCGCGGGAAGTTGAGTGGAATAGACTCAACTTTGGTCGATGTTGAGTCGGGCAGACCCCGATCCCGTCCTGACAGGAGATTCCGTGGACGCCAAGTTCACCACCCGCTCGCAGGAGGCCCTCGGCGACGCCATCCAGCAGGCGTCGGCGGCCGGCAACCCCCAGCTCGAGCCCGCGCACGTCCTCAACGCACTGCTCCAGCAGGAGGGCGGCGTCGCGAACGCGCTGCTCGACGCCGTCGGCGCCGACCGCGCCGCGCTGGGCCGCTCGGTGCGCTCGACGCTCGTCGGCCTGCCGTCGTCGGCCGGTCAGACGGTCGCGCAGCCGTCC
>NZ_JAAXOY010000123.1 GCF_012396155.1 Cellulomonas septica
GAATCGTCGCGTCCCGACGTCGGCGACGCCGCAGGCTCGGCCCGGGAGGTGCAGCGCGCCGCGGCGGCCGTGCGCGCCCGGTCCGCCGACGTGTTCGAACGAGCGGCCCTCGCGCACGAGGCCGCGGCCGACGTCCACGAGCGGCTCGCACGGCTCGGGTCGGACTCCGGTCGCCACCGCTCCCGAGCGCGCGAGCACCGCGAGGCGGCCGAGGTCGACTGGCGGATGAGTCGCGCGGGGCGCCCGCGAGGGGCGAGGACCGCGTCCCAGCGGCCGGGGTCGACGGACGAGGAGCTCCGGTCCACGGTGGAGGAGCTGGAGACGGCGAACGAGGACCTCCTGTCGACGCACGAGGAGCTGGAGACCGTGGGCGAGGAGCTCCAGTCGATCGAGCTCGAGCCCACCGCCGGCGACGCGGAGCAGCGTCCGTGGACCGTCCGGGTGAGCGAGGTCGACGACCTCACGGAGGAGGTGCTGTCGCCCCGGCGCGGGCGGGACGAGCGGCGTGATCCCTCGTGACGATGCTCCCGATCGCGTGAGCGCAGCGTGCGGAGACGCGTCAGGTGGGTGGCGTGTCGTCGAGTGCGCTCGCGACGGCACGCTCGAGTCGGCCCCCCTGGGTGCCGAGGTCGCCGCCCGCCGCGACGGCTGCCTGCATGACGAGCCGTGCGGCTGCGGTCACGTCGACGTCGCGCCGGTCCGCGCTCCACCGGAGCATCTCCAGGGCGCCGGCCCGGTCGACCCCGTAGACCAGGCCGAGGCACCCGATCGCCTGCTCGACGACCGGACGCTCCGCGAGCAGCTCGGGCAGCTTCGCGTTGACGGCCCGCGCGGCACGCGCGCGAACATCGGGGGACACGTCGACGACCACGCCGCGCACGTCGTGCCCCGGTCCCGCCGGCTCCGCGACCCCGGCGATCGCCACGACCCGGGACTCGCCCTCGAGTCGCTTGACGGTGTGCACCTGGGCGAACGCGGCACCCCCGCGCGCGCACTCCTCGACCGCGCGGCGCAGCGCCTCCCGCTCGTCGACGCGCACGTGCCGCAGCAGCGCGTCGAGCGTCGGCGGGACGTCGCCGGGGGACATCCCGAGGACGGCGTACAGCTCGTCCGACCACCAGGGGCGGCCGTCGACCGGGACGAGGAACTGTCCCGACTGGAGGTCGTCCATCACTCGTGCTCCGCGACTCCCGGCTGCGGCGCGCCCGTGGCTGGACACCCTCGGCCGGATGATGTGCCCAGCGTAGTCACGGCGTCTTCTCGCGGCATCCGAGTCCCGTCCCGGTCCCGCACCAGGGGACACCGGCCGGCGCACCGACGGAGAAGCGGCTCGCGGTGCGCTTCTCCGCGACGTGGGCACGTGAGCGGTGGCGCCGATGGCGCTCTGACGGACCGGCTCGTAGCGTGGACGCGTCGAGAACGCCCCGTGTGCGTCGGGGTCTGGCGGCAACGCGTCCGAGGAGAGGACACCCCATGGACCGCGCGCAGCACGACAAGGACCGGGGGCCGCTGAGCGCCGGCCAGGGACCCGACGAGTCCGAGACCGACCCGAGCGAGATCGACGTGACCGACGCATCGGAGTCGTCGGAGGAGGACCGCTCGGACGCCGGCTGACCGCAGGGGGACCCCCCTCGCCCCGCCGCAGGGCGAGCCGCACCGACGTCGCAGATCGCGCCGTCGGGAGAGTCGGGTCGGCTCGCCGACCCGGGAGAAACGGTTCATATTGAGGGGAGCCCTGAGGCAGTTCGGAGCGCGTCAGGGGCGACGTCGGTCGCCCTTCGAGCCAGGCGGAGGCTCCGATGCGTGCAGTGCGATGGGCAATCCCGGGTGCAGCGGTCCTGCTGGTCCTGACGGCGTGCGCCCGTGGGACGGGCGGCGGCGACGGGACGGCGGCACCGTCCTTCGACCCCGACGCGGACGTCTCGGGGAAGCTCACGGTGATGGGCTTCGGGGCGGGCGACGAGATCGGCGAGACGCGTCTGGAGCGCGCGAAGAAGTCCATGCCGGACGTCGACGTGTCGCTGATCGAGGGCGACCTCGACATCCAGGCGTTCCTGTCGGCCGTCGCCGCGGGTGACCCGCCGGACGTCGTGTACGCGAACCGCGACCAGATCGGCACGTTCGCGTCGCGCGGTGCGGTGGTCCCGCTCGACGAGTGCTACGCGTCGCAGGACGTCGACCAGGACGCGTTCCGGGACGCGGCGCTCGCGCAGGTGACGTTCGGCGACCAGCTGTACGGCGTGCCGGAGTTCAACCAGGTGCAGCTGACGATGGCGAACCAGTCGCTGCTCGACGCGGCGGGCCTGACGATCGAGGACGTCAACGGCTCGGACTGGGACGCGGTCACCGCGGCGACGACGGCGTTGTCGAAGTCCGACGGCGGCACGGTGAGCGTCATCGGCTACGACTCGAAGATGCCGGAGTTCCTGCCGCTGTGGGCCAAGGCGAACGGCGCGGACCTGCTCTCCGAGGACGGGCGGACGGCACAGCTCGACGACCCGAAGGTGCTCGAGGCGCTCGAGTTCGCGGTGAACGTCTACGACGTGCAGGGCGGTTTCGCCGGCGTGAAGTCGACGCGCGACGCGGCGGACTTCTTCGGCTCCGGCAACCAGTTCGCGTCGTCGACGCTGGGCGCGATGCCGATGGAGCAGTGGTACGTCAACGTGCTGAACGAGAACTCGCCGGACGCGCCGATGGCGTTCGACGCGTTCCGCACGCCAGAGGGTGAGCCGCTCGCGTACGCGACGGGCTCGGCGTGGGCGATCCCGGCCGGCTCGGCGAACCCCGAGGCGGCGTGCCGGTTCGCGGCGTCGATGGTGTCGTTCGACAGCTGGATGGCGGCGGCGCAGGCCCGGGCCGACGCACGCGAGCAGGAGGGCCTGGTCTTCACGGGCGTCCTGACGGGCAACGAGAAGGCGGACGACGAGATCCGCTCGACGCTCGTGGACGTCACGGACGAGCCGTGGGCGTCGGGCGTGAACGCGATGTACGAGGCCAACGACCACACGTTCGCGCTCCCCGCGAACCCCGCCGACAGCGAGTTCAAGACGGCGTGGCAGGACGCGGTGAACCGCGTGCTCAACGGCCAGCAGGAGCCGGCCGAGGCGCTGGCCCAGGCGCAGGAGGAGGCGCAGAAGGCGCTCGACGCGGCCTGGGAGCGCTGGGACGGCGGGTCGACGGACTGATGGCGGCGACGACGACGACCGCACCGGCCGGGGTCGAGGCCCCGCGCCGGCGGCGGTCGAGCGTGTCGAGCCGCGACGCGCGCCACGCGTGGTGGTTCATCGCCCCGTGGATCGTCGGGTTCCTCGTGTTCACCGCGTGGCCGATGGTCTACAGCGCGTACCTGTCGCTCACGGACTACGACGTCATCAACGACCCGCGGTTCGTCGGGTTCGACAACTACCGGGAGCTGTTCGCGGACCCGAAGGTCGCGCTGGCCCTGCGCAACACGCTGATCTACACGGTCATGGCGGTGCCGGCGCACATCCTGCTCGCCCTGGGCCTCGCGCTGCTGCTCGACCGGGCCGCGCGCTCGGCGGGGTTCTTCCGGACGGCGTTCTTCCTGCCGAAGATGACGCCGCCCGTCGCGATCGGCGTGCTCCTCCTGCTGCTGTTCAACGGTCAGCGCGGCGCGATCAACACCATGCTCGGCTGGTTCGGGATCGACGGCCCGGCGTGGACGACGGACCCCGACTGGGTCAAGCCGGGGCTCGTGATGATGGGCCTGTGGACCGTCGGCTCGACCGTCATCATCCTGCTCGCGGCCCTGCGCAACGTCCCGACCGACCTCTACGACGCGGCCCGCGTCGACGGCGCCGGGTTCTGGCACCGCACGCGCGCGGTGACGCTCCCGATGATCAGCGGCCCGCTGTTCTTCGTCGTCGTCGTCAACACCATCGCGTCCTTGCAGCTCTTCACCGAGGCGTACACCGCGTTCTTCGGCTCGGGGAACACGACGTACTCCAACGACGCCGCGCTCTTCTACGTCATCTACCTGTTCCAGCAGGCGTTCGAGTTCCTGCACATGGGGTACGCCTCCGCGCTGGCGTGGCTGCTCTTCCTCGTCATCATGGCGATCACGGGCATCCAGGTGCTGGTCAGCCGGCGCGTCGTCTACTACGAGGGGGACGCCCGATGACCTCCGCCGCCGCCGCGACGCGCATGCCCCAGGGCGTGGTCACCGCCGACCCCGAGACCCGTACGGTCCCGCGCCGGCGCCCGCCCCGACGGCTCGCGCTGCGCGTCGCCGTCCTCGCCGCGCTCGTGCTCGCGACCGTCGCGTTCGTCTACCCGTTCGTCTGGCTGCTGTCGGCGTCGTTCAAGCCGCGCGGCGAGGTGTTCGACAACCGCCTGATCCCGCAGACGTTCACGCTGCAGAACTACGTCGAGGTGTGGCAGGTCGCGCCCATGGCGACGTGGCTCGTCAACACCGTGATCGTCACGACGCTCGCCGCGGTCACCGTGACGTTCTCCTCGGCGCTCGTCGCGTGGGGGTTCGCGTACTTCCGGTTCCCCGGCCGCGGGCCGCTGTTCGGCCTCGTGCTCGCGACGATGATGCTGCCCGGCGCCGTCACGATGGTGCCGACCTACCTCATCTGGAAGGACCTCGGGCTCGTGGGCGGCCTCACCCCGCTGTGGGGCGGCAACCTGTTCGGCAGCGCGTTCTACATCTTCCTGCTGCGGCAGTTCTTCCTCGGCCTGCCGCGCGAGCTCTTCGAGGCCGCGCGCCTCGACGGCGCCGGCAACTGGACGATCTTCGCCCGCATCGCCGCACCCCTGTGCAAGCCCGCGCTCATCCTCACGCTGCTGTTCGAGATCCAGGCCGCGTGGACCGACCTCATGCGCCCGCTCATCTACCTGCAGGACTCGTCGACCTTCACCGTCCCGCGTGGGCTCAAGGCGATGCTCGACCAGTTCGGGTTCGGCGGGGAGTGGCACTGGGAGATCGTCGTCACCGCCAGCGTCATCACGACCGTCCCGATGATCATCCTGTTCTTCCTCGGCCAGCGGCACTTCGTCCAGGGCATCGCGACGACGGGCTCGAAGGGCTGACCTGCGCGATCGCGGTCCGTCGAGTTTCCCGGGCACCGACGCATCGGTGACCGTTCGCGGCTTGCCACGGCTGTCGTCGAGCCCCGCGGAGAGGACCCCATGCGCAAGCTCGTCTACTACGTCGCCACCACCCTCGACGGCTGCATCGCCGGACCGGACGGCGGCGACCCCAGCGGAGCCGACTGGTTCCCGATCACGCCGGACCTGGTCCGGTTCATCGTCGAGCACTACCCCGAGACCCTGCCCGGACCCGCACGCGCGGCCCTGGGCGTCGACGGCCCGGGCCGCGTCTTCGACACGGTGCTGGAAGGACGAGCCTCGTACGAGCTCGGACTCGCCGCGGGTATGACCGACGCGTACCCCCACCTGCGGCACCTCGTGTTCTCCACGACCCTGACCACGAGCCCCGACCCCGCCGTCGAGATCGTCGCGACCGACGCCCTCGACCGTGTCCGCGCGCTCAAGGCCGAGCCCGGCCTGGACCTGTGGCTGGTCGGCGGCGGCACCCTCGCGCACGCGCTGCTCCCGGAGATCGACCGCCTCGTCCTCAAGCAGAACCCGTCGGTCATCGGCTCCGGGGTCCCGCTGTTCAACGGCCCGTTCGGGCCCCACCTCTTCCGCCCGGTCGACGAGGTCCGCCTGGACAACGGGGTGCGCGTCCTGACCTACGACCGCGCCTGACCCCGGCAGGGTCCCGGATCGCGGCTGGCGACGCCGCGCGGGCCGCAGGATCGCCGGGTGTTCACCGACGGGAGCGCGGCAGCGCCTGCTCGAGCTTCGCGGCGCGGGAGAAGGCACGCGCGAGTCGACGCCCCGGGTAGTCCTCGAGGCGCGGATGACGCCGGCGGTGGTAGCAGTCCCAGTAGCTGCTCACCCGCGCACTCAGCAGGCGCAGCATCTCGGGATTCTGCGCCAGCACCCGCCCGTAGGCGCGCTGCTGGGGTGAGCCCTCGACGTCCACCTCCGTCAGGAACGCGGCGACGTCCGCGACGATCTCGACGACGTACTCGTCCACGAGCTTCACGACGTACGGCACGACCCACGCTTCGAGTGCGGAGGGGCCGCGCAGCAGGGTGCGCAGCGACCTCTGCCGCACGTAGCCGTCGTGGTGCCGCGTGTAGGCGCAGGCGGCCACGACAGGCGAGAGAAGCCTGGTGAAGGGCGTGTCCGGGGGAAGGGCGTCGTGGTAGATCCGGCCCGGGAGCGTCACCGTCTCCTTGTCCAGGACGACGGACGTCGTGTCGGAGCTCGCGGGGAGGGTGCTCCACGGGAACGGCGACGGCGGTAGGGCGTGCGCGACCTCGGCCGCCTCCGCGCGCAGCGCCGCCGGGAACGCCGACAGGATCCACGACGCGTCGGTCGCCTGCTGCTCGTGCGCCACCGGCGGAGTGTCGCAGCAGCGGTCGAACGGCCGCCAGACGGAGCCGAAGGAAGCCCCCGTTCGCCACGAAGCCGGAGGTGCGACCCGACGACCGGATGATCGGGATGAAGGCCGCCAGGCGGCGGCGGGCTCGAACCACCCGCTGCTCTCGACACCGGCGCGCACGTCGTCGCACCCGTGCGTAGGGTCGAGAGGGCGGTCAGGACGCGGCCGGTGAGCCCGTCGCCGAGCCCTCGTGCGGCGACGCACGCGAGGAGTCCCCATGGTCACGGCCGACACCGACCGCCCCGGCGGCACGTCCGACGAGCAGAGCACCGGTCGGCACGCCGGTCCGCGCGCCGACTCCGTCGCCGACCGGCTGGCCCAGGCGCTGGAGAACGCGCACCAGCTCGACCCGGTCGTCGAGCGGGTCGCCGCGCTGTGGCGCGGGCCGCTCCAGCACGACGGGCTCCGGAGGTTGCTGCGCGGCAAGCCGCTCGGCCACGCCGCGCACCCGCTGCTCACCGACGTGCCGCTCGGCCTCTGGATGAGCTCGGCTGTCCTGGACGCGGTCGGGCAGGAGAAGGCGGCGCGCCGCCTCATCGGCGCCGGGATCCTCGCGACCGGACCGACGATCGTCACCGGCTGGGCCGACTGGTCGGTGGCGGACGACCGGACGCGGCGCGTCGGCGTCGTGCACGCGGCGTCGAACGGCGTCGCGCTCGCCTGCTACACCGCGTCGTGGCTGGCCCGCCGCCAGGGCAACCGGGGTGTCGGCCTGCTCGCGTCGGCCGCGGGCGCCGCGGCGCTCGGTGTCGGCGGGTTCCTGGGCGGGCACATGGCGTACGTGCTCGGCTCGCCGCCGCGCGACCCTGAC
>NZ_JAAXOY010000124.1 GCF_012396155.1 Cellulomonas septica
GACCAGGAGCACGGCGCCGTGCCGCACGCGCGCCCCGAGCGGCAGCTCGGCGAACCCGGCGTCATCGCCGCCGGTCGACGCGCGCGGCCGCCCGATCGCGACGGTCGCGACCAGGACCGCGGACGCGGCGAACCCGACCGCGGTCCCGACGAACAGCGCGTGCGACGGGATGAGCAGCAGGAGCGCCGCGGCGAGCACGGGCGACAGGACCATCTCGAGGTCGTCGGCGAGCCGCGCGAGCGACAGCGCCTGCGTGTACTCGCGCTCGTCGGGCAGGACGTCGGGGACGAGCGCCTGCCAGGTCGGGGTGTGCGTCGCGGACGCGGCCTGCAGGACCAGGACCAGGACGTAGACCTGCCAGGTCGCGTCGACGAACGGCAGGCACAGCGCGGCGGCGGCGCGGACGACGTCGGCGGTCACGAGCACGGCGCGGCGCGGCAGCCGCACGACGAGGGCCGCGGCGAGGGGCGCGACGACGACGTACGCGACCATCTTGATCGCGAAGACCGTGCCGAGGACCTGGCCCGCGCGGTCGCCCGCGACGTCGTAGGCGAGCAGCCCGAGCGCGACGGTCGCGAGCCCGGTGCCGGCGAGGGAGACGACCTGGGCGGTGAACAGCCGGCGGAACGTGGGGTGGGCGAGCGCGGTCACGAGGTCGGGTGGCTCCGGTGGTGGGCGGGGACGTCCTCGATCGCGCGCTGCGCCTGGTAGACGGCCTGCGTGACGAGCGTGCGGGCGTGCTCGTCGACGAGCGAGTAGAAGACGCGCGTGCCGTCCTGGCGGGTCTTGACGATGCGTCCCCAGCGCAGCTTGGCGAGGTGCTGGGAGACGGACGTGGGCGACTTCTCGACGATGTCCGCGAGGTGGTTGACCGACAGCTCCCCGTCCCGCAGCGCCAGGACGATGCGGACGCGCGTGGGGTCGGCGAGCAGCGAGAACACCTCGACGACGAGGTCGACGTAGGACGAGTCGATGCCGAGGCCGTCTTCCTGCCTATCTGCATGCATGCGCAGATAATAAGCACGACGTGCGGTGCGCATGCGCGAGTTCGGCCGCCCGGATCCCCGTTTTCGCAGGTCACGCGACCAGAAGTTCCGAGACCGTTCTCACAGGCGCTCGGGTACCACCGCTCGCGCACAGACCCGTACGGTCGACCGCCGGGCCGCCCCCGCGTCCCTCGGCCTCGCGGCCGCCGTCCGACCGGAAGTCCCCCGATGTCGACCTGGGCGCTGCTCCTGATCGCCCTCAGCCTCTCCGCCGACGCGTTCGCCGTCGCGCTCGGCAAGGGCCTGCACATCCGCCGCCTGTCGTTCCGCGACACCGCCGCCATCGCCGTCGCGTTCGGCGCGTTCCAGGGCCTCATGCCGCTGCTCGGCTGGCTGCTGGGCGTGCGGCTCGCCGACTCCATCACCGAGGTCGACCACTGGATCGCCTTCGGGCTGCTCGCCGTGATCGGCGGGAAGATGCTCTACGAGGCGTTCACGCAGGGCGACGACGACGAGCCCGACGAGGACCACATCGGCCTGCGCGAGCTGCTCGTGCTGTCGGTCGCCACGAGCATCGACGCGCTCGCCGTCGGGATCGGGTTCGCGTTCCTCGACGTGCCGATCGTCGGCGCGGCCGTCCTCATCGGCGTCGTGACGCTCGTCGTCTCGCTCGCCGGGGTCCTGATCGGCCACCGCGTCGGCGTCCGCTTCCGCGGGCCGGCCGAGGTCGTCGGCGGCGTCATCCTCATCCTGATCGGCGTCCGCATCCTGCTGGACCACCTGGGCGTCTGGTAGCGACGCCGCACGGGCCGGGCGGGCCGCGACCCACGCGCCGCAGCGCGACGCTACGGGCGCAGGCGGGTCGTCGGGACGATCTCCGACGTCTGCGACGTGCTCGACCAGCGGAGCTCGGCGACCGCGTTCCGCAGGTTGTCGAAGTACTCGAGCACGATCGGCACCGACTGCCCCGCGGTCAGCGTGACGGTCCCGGTGTCGACGCGGCGGGAGTGGTTCGTCCACTGGTCGATGACCAGCTTCCCGTCGACCCACAGCCGCACGCCGTCGTCCGACGTCGTCGCGAACGTGTACGTCTGCGAGTACCGCGGCACGACCGAGCCGCTCCACCGGACCGAGAACGTGTCGGCTCCGATGCCGCTCACGGGTGCCGCGAGCCCCCAGTCGAACGCGACGCCCGGGTCGGTGCGCGTGACCGTCGCGCCCGTGAGGTCGACGTTGTCGTAGTAGACGGCCCGGAGCCCGCGCAGCCCGAGCGTCGCGGTCAGGGTCGCCGCCGCGGACGGTGTCCGCCACGTCCGGCTCGCGGCCGTCGAGCCGTCCGACCACCGGTCGAGCTCGTACGTGCGCCCCTGCGCGTCCTGCTGCGACGGCACCGCGAGCCGCAGGTCGAAGCCCGCCCACGACGTGAGCGTCGTCGGGCCCGTGACCGTCTGGCCGTTGACCGTGAGCGTGCGTCCGGCGGGCGACGTCGCGAGCGTCACGTCGACCTTCCGTGGCAGGAAGTCGCGCGTCACGGTCGTCGTCGCGCCCTGCGAGTCCGTCGCGGTGAGCGCGATCCGCAGGTGGCTGTTCGCGGCGGCCGCGAGGTCCTCGGGTCCGGGGGCCTCGAACGACACCGACGTGCCCGTCACCGGGCCGAGGAACGGGTGCGTGTGCTGGTCGTGCACGCGCACGACCGTCCACGACAGGCGCGACCCCGGCACGGTGCCGTCCTGCGCGTCGGTCGCCGAGCCGCTCAGCGTGTACGACTGGCCGACGACGAACGTCGCACCCGCGGCGGGCGTGGTGATCTGCGCGGTCGGCGCGGTGTTGCCCGAGCTGATCCGGGTCGTCACGGCCGCCGAGGTGGCACCCTGCGGGTCGCGCACGCGCAGCGTCGCGGTCCACGTGCCCGCCGCGTACGTGTGCTGGACGGTCGGGCTCGTGGTCGTCGCGTCGGGCGTCCCGTCGCCGAACTGCCACAGGTAGGTGAGCGCGCCGCCGTCGGGGTCGCTGCTGCCGCGGCCGTCGAGCGTCGTGGTGAGCGGTGCCGCGCCGCTCGTCGGGGACGCGGTGAGCGCCGCCGTGGGCGTGCGGTTGGCGGTGCCCGTGTACGCGAGCCGCCGGATCTCGCCGCCGTTCGCGTACGTCGTGTAGTAGAGCGCCTGGCTGCCCGACCACGGCCCGAACTCGAGGTGCACCGCTGCTCCGAGGCCCGTCGAGACGTCCGTGCGCACCCCGCCCTTCAGCATCATCAGCTTGCCGCAGTTGTAGTCGCTGAACAGGTACCCGTCCTCGTACGCCGCGGGCCAGACGCCGTCGGGGACGAACGCGCCGCCCGTGATCGAGCCGCAGCCCGTGCTCCGGCCGTAGTCGTGGATCGGGTTCGTCATCCCGGCCGGGAGCGCGCCGCCGCAATTCGTCGCCGACCCCGTCTGCGCGCAGTGCCCCTCACGGACCGGCCAGCCGTAGTCCGCGCCCGACGTGCCGAGGTCGATCTCCTCCCACACGTTCTGGCCGACGTCGTTGACGTGGAAGACCGTGCCGCTCGCGTCCGGGTCGAACGCGAACCGGAACGGGTTCCGCAGGCCCCACGCGAACGTCTCGCGGCAGATGGTCCCCGCCGCCGCAGGGGCCAGGCGGCAGGACGCCGACCCGGTGCCGAGGAAGGGGTTGCCCGGGGCCGGGGCGCCGGTGGTCCGGTCGACGCGCAGGATCTTGCCGTTCAGCACGTTGCGGTCCCGCGACGCGTCGTTGTTGCCGCCGCAGCCGCTGTCGCCCTTGTAGTCGCAGCCGCCGTCGCCCGTCGAGACGTAGAGGTAGCCGTCCTTGCCGACGTGCACGTCGCCCGCGTTGTGGTTGCCCGCCGGGGACGCGATGCCGTCGAGCAGGACCGTCTCGCTCGCCGGGTCGACGACGTTGTCGTCACCGAGGACGAAGCGCGACACCCGGTTCACCGGCGCGCCGGCCGGGGTGCCGCCCTGGCTCGTCGGGCAGGTCGTGCCCGTGCGCGCCGTGTAGAAGAGGTAGATCGCGCGCGTCGCCGGGTCGGGGTCCGTCGCGACGCCCAGCAGGCCGCGCTCCGAGTTCGTGCAGAGCCGGCTCGACAAGTTCAGCGCGGGCGTCGCGAGCAGGGTGCCCGCGGCCGTGCGGACCCGCAGGCTCCCCGACTGCTGCGTGACGAGCATGCGCCCGTCGGCGGTGAACGCGATCGCGGACGGGTTCGGCACGGTCGCGACGAGCTGCTCCGTGAACCCCGCCGGGACGGCGCCCGTCGCGGGTGGCGGACCGGCCACGACCAGCCCGGCGGCGACCAGGGCCCCCGTCACCACCGCCACGAGCGTGCGCATGCCGTTCATCGAGGCCCCCGTCCTCGTCGACGCGTCAGGCCGCCACCATCCCCCCACCCAACCGGCAGCGCAACGCCTCGGACCGATTCACCGCGGATCCCGCGGCCCGCAGGCGTCAGCCGCCGATGATGACCGTCGGGCAGCCGGGGCCCGGGACGACCGGGGTGCCGTGCATGCTCGTGTCGGCGAGGCGGGCCGCCGGGAAGTTGCCGATCAGGACGGTGAGCGAGCCCATCGCGATGCCGTTGGGCGCGGGCGACACGCACGGGATGCCGCCGGGCACCGCGTTGGCGACGGCGGCCGGCTGGTTGCCGATGAGGACCGTCATGACCCCGGCGGCGGGCGTGATCGGGCCGCCGACGTGCGGCTTCGGGCCGTCGAACAGCGGGCACAGGGCGCTGTCGCCGACGCGCAGCGCGGGACCCATGGGCATGCGTGGCCTCCCGTCGGGTGGGCCGCCGGGGCGGTCAGGGGGCGGGCGGCGGGGCGGGGACGGCGAGCTGACCGCTGAAGACGAGCGCGTCGTCGCACTGCGTGGGCGGTGACGTCTCGTTCTGCGGCTGCCCGGGCGCCCGGCAGATCACGGACATCGTGAGGGCCGTGCCGGACGGCAGGACGATCGGCGTCTGGAAGTGGAAGTCGTTGTCGCGGAAGTTCTCGAGCGCGACGTCGAACAGCACCGCGGGGTCGCCGCCGGCGGGGGTCTGCGTGAGCAGCAGCCGGCCGAAGTCGCCCTGGGGGTTGTTGAGGACGAGGTCGGTGAGCCGGAACGTGCCGCCGTCGGGCACGACGAACGGGTCGGCGTCGACCGCGGTCGGGGACGGCGGCGTCTGGACCGTCATGCGCTGCGTCGTGGGCGTGAGGATCTCGGTCGGCGGCAGGAAGTTCTGCGTGAGGTCCTCCATCTGCGCGACCTGCTCCTGCGCGGCGGCGGCCGCCTGCCCGGCACCGGTCGACGCCTGCTGCGCGGAGGTCGCGGCCTGCTGCGCGGCAGCGGCGGCCTCCTGCGCCTGCGCGACCTCGTCCTCGACGGACGACTTCGCGGCCGACTCGATGACCGGCTTCAGGAGCGTGAACCACAGCAGCGCGAGCAGCGCGAGCAGGAGCAGCAGGGCCAGCAAGGCCTTGAAGAACCACTTGGGGATCGTCGCGACCTGCACGTGCGCACCGTCGAGCAGGACGGGCGTCGTGTTCTCCGCGGCGGCGGTCACGGTGAACGGCATCGTCACGTCGGGGCCGCGCCACAGCCGCTTCTCGGGCTTGACGCGCACGTCGGCGAACTCGACGGTGCCGGGGTTCACGGCGAGGATCTGCGGGCGCACGCGGAACGCCAGCGCGCCGTTGTCGTCGGCGGCCGTGAGCGACACCGTCACGGGGACGTTGCCGCGGTTGTCGAGCGCGACGCGGTGCCGCGCCCCGCTCCGGCCGTGCGACGTGCGCGGCAGCAGCTCGGCGGTCGTGTCGAGGAACGGCAGGACCTCGACGACGCCCTCGGGGATCACCGTCTCGTCGACGTGCTCGAACGGGACGACGCGGATGCCGAAGTCGAGCGTCCCCGCGGGCACGGCCGCGGACCGTGGCGGCGCGAACCGCACGGTCGCGGTCGTCGTCGTGCCCGGGTAGAGGCCCTCGATGACGGCCGGCTCGACCGTCGTCCACGCCGCGGGCGCGCCCAGCACCTCGATGCGGTAGCCCTCCACCACGTCACCCGTGTTGCGGATCTGCAGCGGGACGACCGCCTCGGTGCCGGGGCTGAGCTCCACGCGCGCCGAGTCCAGCTTCGCCGTCGTCGTCATGCTCGCGACGCTAGGAGCGGGGTCGCGCGCGCGGTACGGCCTGCGGCCCGGCCGGAGGGGCACCGCGGATGCCCGTTGAGTCGTTGTTGACTGCACGATCAGTGCGCCCCGGCACGCTGTCCGTCAGTGCACCCGAGCAGCGGGTGCCACGGCGCAGGGGGCGACGATGGACAGGGTGGCCGTGTGGGTCAGCGCGAGGGACCCGATCTCGGAGGCAGGGGTGGTGAGCGCGCTGCGGCCGCGTCCCGAGGTGCGCGTGGTGCCCGCGGAGGAGGCGCCCAACGCGCAGGTCGCCGTCGTGGTCGCGGACTCGGTGGACGACGACGCGCTGCGCCTGGTCCGGATGGTGCGGCGGCAGAGCGCCGCGCAGGCCGTGCTCGTCGCGGGCCGGCTCGAGGACGGCGACGTGGTCACCGCGGTCGAGGCCGGCGTGCTCGGGCTCGTGCGCCGCGCCGAGGCCACGCCCGACCGGCTCGTCCGCGTGATCTGCGGCGCCGCGACCGGTGAGGGCAGCGTGCCCCCCGACCTGCTGGGACGCCTGCTCGACCAGGTCGGCACGCTGCAGCGGCAGGTGCTGCGGCCGCGCGGGCTGACGTTCACCGGGCTCGCGTCGCGCGAGATCGAGGTGCTGCGGCTCGTCGCCGACGGGTACGACACCTCGGAGATCGCGCAGCACCTCGCGTACTCCGAGCGGACCGTGAAGAACGTGCTGCACGACGTCACGACCCGTCTGCAGCTGCGCAACCGGTCGCACGCCGTGGCGTACGCGCTGCGCGAAGGTCTCATCTGACCGCTGCCCCTTCGGCACCTTCCGGCTGCCCCGACGGCTGACCGGGCGCGGGTGCTCGGGCTGTGCAGCGGACGGCACCGTAAGGGGTCCGCACCGCGGAGGGCAGGAGGAGGCGTCGTGCGCCGAGCACTCACGGCCGGGCTGGTCGCCGCCGTCGTGCTGCCCTCGGCGGTCCTCGCGGCGTCGGGGGTCGGCCCGCGGCCCGCGGCGCTGCCGACACCACTCGTCACCGAGCCGCGGCTCGCGTACGCGGACTCCGAGCAGCGCCTGATGTCGGTCCTCGTCAGCGACCCGCCCGAGCCCGAACCTGAGCCGGAGCCCGAGCCCGAGCCCGAGCCCGAGCCCGAGCCCGAGGATCCCGGCGGGATCGCCGCCGGCCCCGGCGGTGCCGGAGGGCTGCTCGGCGCGGGCGGGA
>NZ_JAAXOY010000125.1 GCF_012396155.1 Cellulomonas septica
CACGTCGGCGCGCCGGACGCGGTCGAGCCGGAACCAGCGCACGTCGTCGCGCGAGCGGCACCACGCCGCGAGGTACCACCGGCCGTGCGTGCGCGTGAGGACGATCGGCTCGACGCGACGCTGCGACACGTCACCGGCGACGGTCACGTACTCGATCGCGAGCACCCGCTCGCGGGACAGCGCGTCCTCGACCGCGCGCAGCGTCTCGGGGGTGCTGCCGTTGTCGACGACGACGACCGCGTCCACCTGCCGCGCGGTCGCGTCGAGCAGGCGACGCAGCGCGGCGGGCTCGGGGTGGTACGTGACGACGACCGCGACGACGGTCGCGTCGCCCGCGTCAGCCACCGAGCTGGGCGACGAACGACTCCACGTCGGCGAGCGTGGGCAGGAGCCCCTGCTGCTGCGCCTCCGCGAGCGAGGGCGCCTCGGCGTCCTTGGGGGACAGCAGCGGCGTCAGCGGCGTGCCGTCGCGCCCCACGGTCGGCCAGTCGATGCCGAGCGCCGGGTCGAGCGGGTGGACGCCGTGCTCGCGGCCGGGCGCGTACGGCGCCGAGCACAGGTAGACGACCGTCGAGTCGTCCTCGAGGCTCATGAACGCGTGGCCGAGCCCCTCGGCCAGGTAGATCGCGCGACGGTCGGTGTCGTCGAGCAGGACCGAGTCCCACGCGCCGAACGTCGGGGAGCCGACCCGGATGTCCACGACCACGTCGAGCACCGCGCCGCGCACGCACGTCACGTACTTCGCCTGCCCCGGCGGGACGTCCGCGAAGTGGATGCCCCGCAGCACGCCGGCGGCGGACACCGAGGCGTTGGCCTGCGCGAGGTTCAGCCGGTGACCCACGGCCTCCTCGAACGCCGACCCGGCGAACCACTCGAGGAAGACGCCGCGGTCGTCGCCGAACTGGCGGGGGGTCAGCTCGAGTGCGCCACGGACGGCGAGCTCGCGCACCTGCATCGGAACCTCTTTCTCCGGTCGGTCTCGGCCGTCCGCCAGCCTACGGGACCGTGCGACCCGCGCGGACGCCGTCCGGCGGACCTCGGCCGCGCCGCTACCCTGGCCCGATGCGATTCGTGGTCGTCGGCGCGTCCGGCATGCTCGGGCAGGATCTCGTCACCAGCGCGCAGCGCTCCTACGAGGACGTCGTCGCGCTCGACCGCGCCGAGCTCGACATCACGGACCCCGACGCGACGCTCGCGGGCCTCGCCGGTGCCGACGTGGTCGTCAACTGCGCCGCGTACACCGCGGTCGACCCCGCGGAGCAGGACGAGGCGACGGCGTTCACCGTGAACGCCGTCGGCGCGGCGAACGTCGCGCGCGCGGCCCGGGTGCACCGGGCCCGGGTCGTGTACGTCTCGACCGACTACGTGTTCGACGGCGTCGCCGGCGACCCCTACGCCGAGGACGCGCCCGTCGCGCCGCGCTCGGCCTACGGCCGGACGAAGGCGGCGGGGGAGTGGGCCACGCGCGCCGAGGCCCCCGACCACCTCGTGGTCCGCACCGCCTGGCTCTACGGCGCGCACGGCGCGTGCTTCCCGAAGACCATCGCCCGGCTCGCGGCGGAGCGCGGCGGCCTCGACGTCATCGACGACCAGGTCGGGCAGCCGACGTGGACCGTCGACCTCGCCGACCTGGTGCTCCGCCTGCTGAGCGCCGACGCGCCCGCGGGCACCTACCACGGCACCTCGTCGGGCCGGACGTCGTGGCACGGGTTCGCGCAGGCGGCCGTCGCGACCGCGGGCATGGACCCGCAGATCGTCCGGCCGACGACCAGCGAGAAGTTCGTCCGCCCGGCGCCGCGCCCCGCGTTCAGCGTGCTCGGCCACGGTGCGCTCGAGGCCGCGGGCGTCGCGCCCATCGGCGACTGGGCCGAGCGCTGGGCCGTCGCGGGCGCCGAGGTGCTGGCCGGCTGACGCGCTCGTCGGGCTGACGCCCCTCGTCAGGCTGAGGCACCTCGTCAGGAGGATGCTGCTGTCGGCACCCCGGCGGCGGCGCTCCCGGGCCGGTCAGACGGCCCGGCGCACCAGCCGCCAGTAGGCCTGCAGGACCTTCTCGATCGCACGACCGCCCGGCGGGAGCGCGAGCTGCGTCGGGTCGAACCGGTCCGTCCAGAGGTCCACGAGCGCGGAGTCCGGGACGAGCCGCGCCGACTGCACCGCACGTCGGCGTGCGCGCAGCCACCCGACGTGCCCCAGCACCCACACACGCGCGCGCCACCACTGGCGTCCCCACCCCTGCGCGAGCGCGACCGCGAGCAGCGCGACGTCGAACGCGAGCAGGGGGAGCGCGAGCAGCGCGAGGGTGCGCGGCGCGTAGCAGGTCAGCACGAAGATCAGCCGGTTGCGGTCGACCAGGTACATCTTGAGCGGGCTGCGGCTGAACTCGTAGTGGTGGTCGGAGACCGCGGTCGGCACGTACCGCACCCGCAGCCCGCGCTGCCACGCGCGCCAGCTCAGCTCGAGGTCCTCGAGGTACGCGAAGTACTCCTCGGGGAAGCCGCCGAGGGCGTCCCACACGCTGCGCCGCACGGCCATCGTCGCGCCGGTGACGGACGCGACGTCGGCGGGCTCCTGGTGGTCGCCCGTCGGCTCACCCATGTGCCCCGCCCACGAGAGGCCCAGCAGGTGCACGGGGTTGCCGACCGTGTTGACGAGCGCCGGCTCGTCGGCCAGCCGGACGAGCCCGCTCACCAGCCCCACCGCGGGGTCGTCGAGAGCGCGGACGAGCTCCGCCAGCGCGGTGGGCTGCACGACGGCGTCGGAGTTGACGAGCGCGACCAGGGGCGCGGTGGTCTGCGCGACGCCCAGGTTGACGCCGCCCGTGAAGCCGAGGTTGCGGCTGGGCACGAGCACGCGGACGCGGTCGTCGTCGCGGGCAGCCAGGCGTCCGACCGCGTCGCCCACGGCGCCGTTGTCGACGAGGACCAGGTCGACGTCGACGCCGGTCGAGGCGAGCACGGCGTCGACGGCGTCGTCGAGGTACGGCTCCGGGCCGTACGCCAGCACGACGACCGCGACGCGGGGGACGTCAGTGCTGCTCATCGTCACGGGCGTGCGGCTCCTGCGGTGCGGTCGTGTCGGTCGCGGCGCCCTCGAGGCGCGTGAGCCGCTCCCCGAGGATCGCGACCCGCTCGGCGATCGTGCGGGTCTCCTCCTCGAGCGTCGAGATCTCGGTGCTCAGCTGGATGGACACGAGCAGCAGCACGACGAGGCTGACGGCGAACAGCAGGTTCGACGGCGTCTCGACGCCGACCAGGTCGGCGATCTGGATCGCGAGCCGCGGGAACGCCGCCAGCACGATGATCGCGAACGAGACGACGAGCCAGATGCCCGCGTACTTCTCGCGCAGCTGGCGCCGCCGCAGCAGCACGAGGATGAAGACGAGCGTGACGATCGACGCGACGAGCGCGAACAGGTACCCGCTCATGCCGCGGCCGCCACGGCCTCGCGCGTGGTGCCCGCGGGCGCGGGGCGCGACAGCGCGACGACGAGCGCCAGGCCCGCGCGGCCGAGGAACACCGCCGCGCGCCACGGGCTGTGCGACGGCTCGCCGCCGGCGCGCGGACGCATGACCACGGGCAGCTGCCGGACGGTCAGTCCCGCGCGGTGCGCGATCACGAGCGACTCGACGGTGTCGCCGAGGTACTCCGCCGGGTAGTCGCGCGAGAACAGCGTGACCGCGCGCGGCCCCGACAGCTTGAAGCCCGACGTGGTGTCCGTGAGCCTCGTCCCGACGAGGCGCGAGAGGACGCCCGAGAGCAGGCGCATGGCCCAGCGCCGCGGTCCACGTGCCATGTACTCGCCCGCGCCTGCGAACCGCGCGCCGATGACGACGTCCGCGCCGGTCGCGTCGGCGGCCGCGAGCAGGCGGGGGATGTCCTGCGGGTCGTGCTGGCCGTCCGCGTCGCACTGGACGACGCCGTCGTACCCGTTCTCGACCGCGAACTTGAAGCCCGCGCGCATGGCGCCGCCGACGCCCAGGTTGATGGGCAGGTCGAGGACGCGCACCCCGGCCTCCCGCGCGACGGCCACCGTGCGGTCGGTCGACCCGTCGGAGACGACGAGCACGTCCACGTCCGGGACGGCCTCGTGCAGCTCGGCGAGGACCAGGGGAAGGGTCACCTCCTCGTTCCACGCGGGCAGCACAGCCAGAACTCGGCGAGGGGCAGACACGGCCCCGACTCTAGCCGAACGCTCCTGCCGCCCGAGGCGGCGGTCCTGGCGCCGAGGTCGCTGTGAGAGACTCTGTGCCCGTTGGCCGGCCGCATGCCGGGTCGTCGACGAAGGGAACGCGCGTTGCGCGACATCGCCGAAGACATCGCGTCGCCCGCGCCGGCGGTCCCGGGCGAGGGCGACGACGCGTCGACCCCACGCTCCCGCTGGGCGGTGCCCGGCGCACGCTGGCTGTGGGCCGTCCTCGCGGTGCTGCTCGTCGCCGGCGGGACCTGGGTCGCGCTCGCGCAGCCGACGGGCGCGGTGCGCGCCGACGTGACCGAGCACTTCGACCTGGCCACCCCGCAGCCGCCCGTCGAGGTCGGCGAGCCGCAGACGTTCGAGCTGCGCGCCGAGGAGGACGGGTTCAGCGAGGTGCGCGCGGTCCTCGCGACCTACCGCGACACGATCAGCTGCGACCTGCGCGCCACGCTGAGCGACGGCGACCGCACGGTCGCGACCGGCACGCTCGACTGCGCCGACATCCCCGACAACGAAGCCGTCACGGTGCTCGCCTTCGACCCGGTCGAGGACTCCGCGGGCCGGACGTACGACCTCACGCTCGCCGTCACGGACGACAGCGTCATCGGCCCGTCCGTGTGGGAGTCGACGACCGGCACCGACTCGCTCATGACCTACTACGACGGCGACGACCGCGTGGTCGACCGTGTCGGGCTCGTGCTCGACCGGCTCGGCGACTACGCGCCGGCGTGGGGGTCCCCGGTCGGGCTCGCGCTCGGTCTCGTGCTGGTGGCGGCCGCCGTCGTCCTCCTCGTGGCGCGGCCGCGGTGGGGGCTCGTCGCGCTCGTCGCGCTGGTCCTCGTGCGCGGTCTCGTGTGGACGACCGTCATCCCGCCGCTGCAGGGCATGGACGAGGGCGCGCACTTCGCGAACGCGCAGTACATCGCCGAGCAGGGGAAGATCCCGGTCTGGAACACGACCGAGCACCGGTACGGCGCGTACTCGGAGTCGGTCGAGGTCGCGACCGAGGCGATGCACGTCTCGTCCCACCGCCCGACCGACCGGCCCGACTACGGCGACGAGGCGGTCGACGAGCTCCGGGCGGACGACGCGGCCGTCGGCACGGACTCCGACCCGACCGGTCCCGCGGCGTCCTACCCGCCGACCTACTACGGTCCCGCCGCGCTCTTCTACCTCGTGGCACCCGACGACACCGTCGCGCAGGTGCACGCCGTCCGGCTGTGGTCCACCCTGCTCGGCGTCGCGGCGATCGTGTTCGCCTGGCTGTTCGCGGGCGAGCTGCTGCCCGGGCGGCGCTGGGCCCGCGCCGGGCTCGTGACGGCGGTCGCGCTCCAGCCGATGCTCGCGCACCAGTACGCCATCGTGAACAACGACGCGTGGGTGATCGCGTGCGGGTTCGCCGCGCTGTGGCTCGGCGCGCGCCTCGTGCGCTCCGCGCGCGCCCCCTGGGTCATGCTCGCCGCCGGCGCGGCCGTCGGTCTCGGCGCGCTCGGGAAGCCCTTCGGCGCGATCGCCGTGTTCCCCGTCGCGATCGGCTGGCTGCTCGGCAAGGTGCAGCACCGTGTGCGCGACTGGCGCGTCCTCGTCGTCGAGCCCCTGCTCGCGGCCGTCGGCGTGGCCTGCACGTACGGGTTGTGGCTCGTGGTGCAGCGCCTGCTCGGCATCCAGTCGGGCATCGGGTTCCCGGCGTCGCCCGAGCCCGGCCCGCGTGACCTCGTCACGTACCTCGCGACCCAGTACGACCCGGCCTTCCTCGAGTTCCGCGGCCTGTGGGTCACGCAGTTCTGGGGCAACTTCGGGTGGGTCAACACGCCGCTGCCGCAGATCGCGTACCAGGTCATCTGGTGGTCCTACCTGGCGCTCGCGGCGGCGCTCGTCGGGTGGCTCGTCGTCGTCGTGCGGCAGTGGCGCACGCGCACCGACGAGCAGCGGCGGCTCGACCGGCTCGTCACGCTGTGCACCGGGACCGGCATCCTGTCGCTGCTCGGCATGTACGCGATCGAGTACCTGTTCTTCGCGTCGTCGGGCCGGACCGACCTGCTGCAGGGCCGCTACCTGCTCATGGTGGTGCCGGTGCTGCTCGCGCTGCCCGTGCTGCTCGTGCAGCGCTTCGTGCCGCGCCGCGGGGCCGCGACGGTGACCGCGTGGAGCGTGGCCGGGCTCGTGCTGCTGCTGCACGTCGTCTCGATCGGCGTCGTCGTGCGCCACTACTACCTGTGACGGCGCAGCCGGCCGCGTCGCTGGCCGTCGTCACGGCGTACCGGCCCGGACCGGGTCTGGCCGCGGTGGTCGCGTCCGTCGTCGACCAGGTCGACGTCGTGGTCGTGGTCGACAACACGCCGCCGGGGGACACCGACGCACGCGCGCACGTCGAGCCGTCGGAGCGGGTCGAGATCCTGCCCATGGGCTACAACTCGGGTCTCGCGGCGGCGCTCAACGCGGGCGTCGCGCGGCACCCCGAGGCCGACCGGGTGCTGCTCCTGGACCAGGACTCGACGATCCCGTCTGACCTCGTGGCGCGGCTCGGCGCACGGCTCGACGCGGACCCGACGATCGGTGTCGTCGGTCCGGCGCCGTGGGACGCCGACGCGGGTCGCTACCTCGACCCCCGGTCCGCCGCCCGTCCCGAGCTCGCGGACCTGGGCGCGATCATCACGTCCGGCATGCTGGTCCGGCGCGCGACGCTCGACGCGGTCGGGCCGTTCCGGGAGGACTTCTTCGTCGACTGCGTCGACCAGGAGTTCTGCCTGCGGGTGCGCGAGGCGCGCTGGCGGGTCTGCCAGGACCGCACCGTGCTGCTGCCGCACGGCCTGGGGGAGACGCGGTGGCACGGCTGGGGGCCGCTGCGCCTGCGCGCGACGCACCACCCCACGTGGCGCCTCTACTGGATCGGGCGCAACTCCGCGATCATGCTGCGCGAGCACGCGACGGCCGCGCCGGGGTGGTCCGTGCAGTGGCTCGCGATCGTCGCCTACTGGGGTCTGACCATCCTGCTCTTCGAGCCGCCGCGGCTCACCCGGGCGGCGACGCTGCTGCGCGGCCTGGCGCACGGCGTCGCGCGCCGGCCCGTCCCT
>NZ_JAAXOY010000126.1 GCF_012396155.1 Cellulomonas septica
GGCGAGCGCCGCGTCGGCCTCCGCGCGGCGCTCGTCGAGCACACGCTGGGTTCCGACGGCGACGAGGGCCGCGACCACGACGACCGCCACGGCGACCACGACCCGTCGCCCTGCCGACGCGGACCGCACCGGCGCGGGCGGCACGGCGTCGGCGCGCGGCTCACCCTCGTCGAACGTGACCTCCTGCATGCCCCCGGCCATACGCGCACGCTAGAGGACGGCGTCCGTCCGCGAGAGGCGGTTCGACCGGCCCCGCGACGCACCCGTCGCCGGTCGGGTCGTCCCCCTCCCTGGAGGACCCGACCGGCGACGCGGCGACCGCGCGCGCCGCGTCGTCAGCGCGTGCTGAACGCCGCGTCGAACGCGGCGGCGGGCGGGTCGAACGCGTTGCGGCGGACGAACTCGAGCGCCTCGGGCGCGCCGAGCAGCCGGTCCATGCCCGCGTCCTCCCACTCGACCGAGATCGGCCCGTCGTACCCGATGTGGTTGAGCGCCCGGAACGACGCCTCCCACGGCACGTCCCCGCGCCCGGTCGACACGAAGTCCCAGCCGCGCCGCGGGTCGGCCCACGCGAGGTGCGACGACAGCCGCCCGTTGCGGCCGTTGCCGAGGCGGAGCTTCACGTCCTTGCAGTCGACGTGGTAGATCCGCTCGCGGAACTCGAGGATGAAGTCGACCGGGTCGAGCTGCTGCCAGACGAAGTGGCTGGGGTCCCAGTTGAGGCCGAACGCCTCGCGGTGGCCGATGGCCTCGAGGGTCCGCACGGTCGTCCAGTAGTCGTACGCGATCTCGCTGGGGTGCACCTCGTGCGCGAACCGCACGCCGACCTCGTCGAACACGTCGAGGATCGGGTTCCAGCGGTCGGCGAAGTCCTGGTAGCCGGCGTCGACGGCCTCCTGCGAGACCGGCGGGAACATCGCGACGTACTTCCAGATCGACGAGCCCGTGAACCCGACGACGGTGTCGACGCCGAGCTTCGCGGCGAACCGCGCGGTGTGCTGCATCTCCTCCGCGGCACGCTGCCGGACGCCCTCGGGGTCGCCGTCGCCCCACACGCGGTCGGACAGCATGTCGCGGTGCCGCTGGTCGATCGGGTCGTCGCAGACGGCCTGGCCCTTGAGGTGGTTCGAGATCGCCCAGACCTTGAGGCCGTGCCGGTCGAGGATCTCGCGGCGCGAGTCGACGTACGCGTCGTCGTCCCACCGCCACGGGTCCAGGTGGTCGCCCCAGCAGGCGATCTCGAGGCCGTCGTAGCCCCAGCCGGCGGCGAGACGCGCGACCTCCTCGAACGGCAGGTCGGCCCACTGGCCGGTGAACAGCGTGATGGGTCGGGTCATCGTCAGGCCTCCGTCTCAGCCGGCGCGAGGGCCGGCGCGGGGATGTCGGTCCAGGTGCTGCGGTCGGCCGCGGAGCGCTCGACGGCGTCGAGGACACGCTGCACCTGCAGGCCGTCGGCGAACGACGGGCGCGGCTGGCGGTGCGCGGCGACGTCGTTCACGAGGTCGACGGCCTGGTGCGTGAACGCGTGCTCGTACCCGAGCCCGTGACCCGCCGGCCACCACGCGCCGACGTAGGCGTGCTCGGGCTCGGTCACGACGATGCGGCGGAAGCCCGCCTCCCACGCGTCCTGACGTGCGTCGAAGTAGTGCAGGACGTTCATGTCCTCGAAGTCGAACGCGAGCGAGCCCAGCGAGCCGTTGACCTCGACCCGGATCGCGTTCTTGCGGCCGTACGCGAACCGGGTCGCCTCGAACGTCGCGAGGCCGCCGCCGGAGAGCCGCGCGAGGAACACCGCGGCGTCGTCGACGGTGACCGGGCCGGTCGCGCCGCTCGCGTCGCCGCTGCCGGACAGCCCGCTGAACTCCCCGGCGAGCGGGCGCTCGCGCACGAACGTCTCCAGCAGGGCCGAGACCCCGGTGAGGTGCTCGCCGGTGATGAACTGCGCGAGGTCGACGACGTGCGCGCCGATGTCCCCGAGGGCGCCGGACCCGGCCTTCTGCTTGTCGAGCCGCCACGACAGCGGCGCCTGCGGGTCGGCGATCCAGTCCTGCAGGTACTGCGCGCGGACGTGCCGGACGGTCCCGATGCGCCCCTCGGCGACGAGCCGCTGCGCGAGCTGGATCGCCGGGACCCGCCGGTAGGTGAACCCGACCATGGCCAGCGCACCGGACGAGCGCGCCGCGTCGGCGGCCCGGACCATCGCCTCGGCCTCCGCGACGGTGTTCGCGAGCGGCTTCTCGCACAGCACGTGCTTGCCGGCCTCGAGCGCGGTCACCGCGATCTCGGCGTGCGTGTCGCCGGGCGTGCACACGTCGACCAGGTCGACGTCGTCGCGCGCGACGAGCGCCTTCCAGTCGGTCTCGGTGTCGCGCCAGCCGAGCCGGTCGGCCGCGGAGCGCACGGCGTCCGCGTTCCGGCCCGCCACGACGGCGAGGTCCGGGTGCAGGGGGAGCTCGAAGAAGCGCGGGGCGTTGCGCCAGGCCTGCGAGTGCGCGACGCCCATGAAGGCGTAGCCCACCATGCCGATGCCGAGCCGCGGGAGCGTGCCGGGTGCGGACACGGGTCCTCCTTGGGTCGAGAGGTGCGCCGGGCGGGCCTGCGGATCGCCCGCCCGGCGCGGGGTCGGTCAGGACTCGAAGGCCGTCGGCAGGTACTGGTCGACGTTGTCCTTCGTGACGACCGGCGCGAACAGCTGCACGGTGCGGGGCACCTCGACCTCGACGAGGTCGCTCATGGCCTTCTGCTGCACGAGCAGGCGCGCGAGCTTGATGCCGTCGGCGGCCTGCGTCGACGGGTAGATGACCGTCGCCTTCAGCACCGAGTTGTCGGCCTTGATCGCGTCCATGACGTTCTTCGAGCCGGCGCCGCCGACCATGAAGAACTCGTCGCGGCCCGCGTTCTCGATCGCCGCCATGACGCCGACGCCCTGGTCGTCGTCGTGGTTCCAGATCGCGTCGAGCTCGGGCGCGGCCTGCAGCAGGTTCGCCGCGGCGGCCTCGCCGCCCTGGACGGTGAAGTCGGCCGCGACGCGGTTGCTCACCTCGAGCCCGCAGTCGGCCAGCGCGTCCGAGAACCCGCGGCTGCGGTCCTGCGTGAGCGGCAGCGAGTCGATGCCCGCGATCTCCGCGACCTTCGCGCCGGCCGTGCCGCCGAGCTGCTCGCAGATGTAGTGACCGGCGCTGACGCCCATGCCGTAGTTGTCGCCGAGCACCGTCGTGCGCGCGGCGTTCGGGTCGTCGAACTCGCGGTCGACGTTGACGACGACGATGCCGGCCTCCATGGCCTGCGTCGCGACCTCGGTGAGCGCGGCACCGTCGAACGGCAGCAGCACGATCGCGTCGACGCCGTCGTTGATGAACTGCTCGATCTGGCTGATCTGCAGGTTGACGTCGTTCGTGGCCTCGGCCTGGACGAGCTCGACGTCGGAGTACTTGCCGGCCTCCGCGACGGCCGACTTGGTGATCGCGCCCATCCAGCCGTGGTCGGCGGCGGGGGCCGAGAAGCCGATGGTGACCGTGTCGCCCGGCTCGTCGTTCTCGGTGCCGGGCACGACGGCGGCGCCCGTGCTGTCGCCCGACGTGTCCTGGGGCGTGTTGGACGTGCAGCCCACCACGAGGGCGAGGGCGGCGGCGGTGCCGGCGAGGGCGAGAGCGCGGCGGCGCAGGGGTGCGGACATGACGATCCTCCTTGATCGGGATGCTGCGGGGCTGTCGAAGGTGCAGGGGGACGAGGACAGCGGGGTCTAGGTGACGGAGCGGGACCGCTCGGCGATGCGCTGCTGCAGCATGACCGCGGCGACGATGATCACGCCCTTGGCCACCGCCTGGGCGGAGATGGACAGGTTGTTCTGCGTGAACACGTTGGTGAGCGTCGTGAAGATGAGGACGCCCAGGACGGTGCCGACGATCGTGCCGCGGCCGCCCGCGAGGAGCGTGCCGCCGACGACGACCGCGGCGATCGCGTCGAGCTCGTAGTACAGGCCGTTGGTCGACGAGCCGGCCGTGGTGCGGCCGAGCATCATGACGCCGCCGATGCCCGCCGCGAGGCCGGCGAGCGCGTACAGGTACATCGTGTGGCGCTTGACGTTGATGCCGGCCAGACGGGCCGCCTCGGGGTTGCCGCCGACGGCGACGGTGCGGCGGCCGAACGTGGTGCGGTTGAGCAGGACCCAGCCGACGACGGCCACGACCGCGAAGATCCACACGAGGATCGGCACGCCGAGCAGGTCCTGGCGGAACGCGTCGAGGAAGCTCTGCACGCGGACGACCTGCGTCTGCCGGTTGGCGATCATCTCGGCGAGCCCGCGGGCCGCGACCATCATGGCCAGGGTCGCGATGAACGCGACGACCCTCCCGTACGCGATGAGCACGCCGTTGACGAGCCCTGCCCCGAGCCCGACCGCGAGCGCGGTGACGACGATGACGATCCAGTGGAAGTCCTGCGCCATCGTCTGCGTCGCGAGGGTCGACGCCCACACGGACGACAGCCCGATGACCGACCCGACGGACAGGTCGATGCCGCCGCCCGTGATGACGAAGGTCATCCCGATCGAGATGACGCCGAGCACCGCGGCGAGCCGCAGGATCGTCATGAGGTTGTCGATGCTCGCGAACCGCTCCCCCGCCGTGACGACCCCGACGAGGCACACGAGCACGAGCGCGATGACGAGGCCGAGGTTGCGGCCGGCAGCGCCGCGCAGCGGGTTGCGGGCGCGGCGGTCGACCGCGGTCGCGCCGCCGGTCTTCTCGATGCGGGCGGACTCGTCCGCCGCAGGCACCCGCGCGGAGGCGGAGGTTCCCTGCTCGCTCACGCGGCACTTCCTTCCATGACGAGGTCGAGCACGCGGTGCTCGTCGATCTCGGAGGCGGGGCCGGCGTGCACGACGCGACCCTCGGACAGGACGAGGACGCGGTCGGACAGGCCGAGCACCTCCTCGATCTCGCTGGACACGACGACGACCGCGACGCCCTGGGCGGTGAGGTCGGCGACGATCCCGTAGATCTCGGCACGCGCGCCGACGTCGACGCCGCGCGTGGGCTCGTCGAGCAGCAGGACCCGGCAGCCGTGCACGAGCCAGCGCGCGAGCAGCACCTTCTGCTGGTTGCCGCCGGACAGCGTGCGGGCGGTGCGCTCGGGGTCGCCCGGCCGCAGGTCGAGCGACTCGATCTGCTCGCGTGCGGTGCGCTTCTCGGTGGCCTCGTCGAGGAAGCTCGCCCGGGCCGTGCGGGCGAACGTCGACAGCGTGATGTTCCGGTAGACGGGCTCGTCGAGCAGCAGCCCCTGGCTCTTGCGCTCCTCGGGGCACAGGCCGATGCCGGCGCGGACGGCGGCACCGACCGAGCCGGGGCGCAGGCGCGTGCCGTCGACGCTCACCGTGCCGGTCGTGGGGCGGCGGGCGCCGAACACGGTCTCGAGCACCTCGGACCGGCCCGACCCGACGAGCCCGGCGAGGCCGACGACCTCGCCCGCGCGCACGTCGAAGGACACGTCGTGGAACTCGCCGCGCACGGTGAGGCCGTCGACGGACAGCACGACGGGAGCGTCCGCGGGGACCGCCGGGCGGCGCGGGATCGCGTACTCGACGGTGCGTCCGGTCATGAGCCGGATGAGCTCGTCGGTGGGCGTGCTCGCGACGGGGAGGCCGGTCGCGACCGTGCGGCCGTCCTTGAGGACGGTGATCCGGTCGCCGATCTGGCGGATCTCCTCGAGCCGGTGGGAGATGTAGACGATGGCGACGCCCTGCGCGGTGAGCTCGCGCACGACGCGGAAGAGGTTGGCGACCTCCTCGCTGTCGAGCACGGCGGACGGCTCGTCCATGACGATGACGCGCGCGTCGTGGGACAGCGCGCGCGCCATGCTGACGATCTGCTTGCCCGCGGCGGGCAACGAGCCGACCTCGCGGTTCGGGGAGACGTCGCCGTGGCCGAGGCGGCGCAGGACCTCGCGGGTCCGCTGCGTGGCCGCGCGGCGCTGGGTGAAGCCGCCGCTCGCGAGCTCGTGGCCGAGGTAGACGTTCTCGGCGACCGACAGGCCGTCGACGACGTCGAGCTCCTGGTACATGGTCGCGACGCCGAGGCGCAGGCCTGCGACGGGGTTCGCGATGGTGACGGGCGTGCCGTCGACGAGGATCTCCCCCTCGTCGGGCTGGTGCGCGCCCGCGAGGACCTTGATGAGCGTCGACTTCCCGGCGCCGTTCTGGCCGAGGAGGCAGTGGACCTCGCCCGCGCGGACGTCGAGGTCCACGCCGTCGAGGGCGCGCGCTCCGGGGAACTGCTTGACGATGCCGCGCATCTGGAGGATCGGGCGGTCGGGCGAGGTGGCGCCCGGTCGGTCGGTCTGTCGGTCGTCGGTGACCATGCGGCGAACCTAGGGGCACTTTTGACGACGGTCAAGCAAAAGTTGCCGCAGGCGTGGCAGAGTTATGCGAACGTGATCGACGAAAGACGGGTGGTTCACTGTGCGCATGGACGAGCTGACCCGCACCGCGCCACGGCCGACGGGGATCGGCGACATGTTCCAGCTCCTGCGCGACGGCCAGCCCCGCACCCGCTCCGACCTGGCCACTCTCACCGGACAGGCCCGCTCCACGATCGCCGCGCGCGTCGACGCGCTGCTCGGATCCGGGCTCGTCTCCCCCGCCGGCGAGGCCACGTCCACCGGCGGGCGCCCGCCCGCGACCTTCGCCTTCAACCCCGCCGCACGCGTCGTCCTCGCCGTCGACCTCGGCGCCACGCACGCCCGGCTCGCCGTCACCGACCTTGCCGGGACCGTGCTCGCGGAGCACGGCGAGGCCATCGCGATCGCCGACGGGCCCGCACCCGTGCTCGACCGGGTCGCCGAGCTCGGCCTCGCGCTGCTCGCGACCGCCCGACGCGACCTGGACGACCTCGTGAGCGTCGGCGTCGGACTCCCCGGACCCGTCGAGCACTCGACCGGCCGGCCCATCAACCCGCCGATCATGCCGGGCTGGGACGACGCCGACGTCCCCGGCCACCTCACGCGCCGGCTCGGCGTCCCCGTCCTCGTCGACAACGACGTCAACATCATGGCGCTCGGCGAGCACGCCACCGCGTGGCGGACCGTCGACCACCTCCTGTTCGTCAAGGTCGCGACCGGCATCGGCGCGGGCATCATCTCCGACGGCGCGATCCGGCGCGGCGCGCAGGGCGCCGCGGGCGACCTCGGTCACATCGCCGTCCCCGGCGGGCTCGACCTGCCCTGCCGGTGCGGGAACACCGGCTGCCTCGAGGCCGTCGCCGCCGGGCCCGCGATCG
>NZ_JAAXOY010000127.1 GCF_012396155.1 Cellulomonas septica
CGTCGAGCACCGCGGCGCGCTGCGCCTCGGACAGCCGCCCGCGCTCGGTGCCGGGGAGGTACGTGCGGCCGAGCTCGCCCGCGTCGACGCCCAGGTCCCGCAGGAAGTTGATCTTCTGGAACGCGGCCCCGAGCGCCCGCGCACCCGCGACCTGCTCCGCGTCCGGCTCCACGAGCGGCGTCCCGGGCGTGCGGTCGGCGTTGAGGAAGACGCGCAGGGCCGCACCTCGTGAGGTGCGGGTATCTCGTCGAGCACCGCGCCGTCCCCGGTCCCGGTGCCGGACCGCGCCCCGGACGACGCACAGGGCCGCACCTCGTGAGGTGCGGCCCTGTGGGAACCGTGCGGCGCGCCCGTACGGCGCGCGGGCGGGGTCAGAGCGGGCGGACGTGCTCCGCCTGCGGCCCCTTGTCGCCCTGCGTGATCTCGAACTCGACGCGCTGGCCCTCGTCGAGCGAGCGGTAGCCCTGCGTGTCGATCGCGGAGTAGTGGACGAAGACGTCAGCGCCGCCGCCGTCCTGCGCGATGAAGCCGTAGCCCTTCTCGGCGTTGAACCACTTGACAGCACCCTGTGCCATGACCGTTTCCCTCTGTCCAACCGGTGTGACGGCCCAGACCCTCTGCCCGAGCCGTGCCGCAATGCCTCACGTCCTGCACCGGGTGGACCAGCCCTGCGGCTGGAAGGTACCGAAGCCCAGGTGAGCGGGCCGGCGCCGGTCAAACGAGTACGTCACTGCAACGACTGCATCCTCGCACGGTGACCTACGCCACGCCACGATTTCGGGCACGTGCACGACGCGACTCGACAACGATCCGGTAAACGTTCGGTCGCAGAACGGTCGCGACGGCGCTCAGCGGGGGTCGTCGCCGCCCTGCTCGGCGAGAAAGCGCTCGAACTCCGCACCGAGCTCCTCCGCCGTCGGCAGGTCCGTCGTCCCGGCGAGCAGGCTCGTGCGGCCGATGCTGCGGGCGAACGCGTCGTACTGCTCCTCGAGTGCACGCACGACCGTCGAGACCTCCTCGGAGCCCGCGACCTGACGCTCGATCTCCCGCTCGGCGTCCTTCGCCGCGTCGGTCAGCGCCGCGACGCGCAGGTCCAGACCCGTCGCCCGCTCGATCCCCTCGAGCGCCGCGACGCTCGCCTGCGGGTACGACGACTGCGCGAGGTAGTGCGGGACGTGCACCGCGAAGCCCATCGCGTCGTGCCCGGACTGGCCGAGGCGCAGCTCCAGGAGAGCGCTCGCGCTCGCCGGGACCTGGACGCGGCCGAACCACGACGCGTGGTCGGCGACCAGGTCGGGGCGCGTCGCGTGCGCCGTCACGGAGATCGGGCGCGTGTGCGGGATGCCCATCGGCACGCCGTGCACACCGATCGTCAGGGGCACGTCGAAGCGCTCGACGATCTGCCGGACGGCCGCCACGTACCGCTCCCACTGCACGTCGGGCTCGGAGCCGTGCAGCAGCAGGAACGGGACGCCGGCCGCGTCCTCGAGGACGTCGACCACGAGCTCGGGCTCCGCGTAGTCGCTCCACGTCGTGGAGTCGAACGTCATCACCGGGCGGCGCGAGCGGTAGTCGAGCAGCTGGTCGACGTCGAAGGTCACGAGGCGTGTCGTGCCGAGCTCCTCCGTGAGGTGCTCCGCGACGAGCTGCCCCGCGCTGCCGGCGTCGACGAACCCGCGCACCGCGTGCACCAGGACCGGGCCGGAGCCCTCCCGGGCGTGCTCCGCGAGCACCGCAGCCGCCTGCGGGTCGACGTCGTAGATCTCGCTGGGGTCCAACATCGTGGGCGTTCGCCTTCCTCCGACCACCCACCCGCTGCGGGTGGGCCTGCCCGGCACAACGTCGGGACGGTCGGAAGTCTTCCCCGCGCGGTCAGCGACCGGGCAGGCGCACCACCTCGACGAAGAACTCGTCGATCTGGCGGACGACGTCGATGAACCGGTCGAAGTCGACGGGCTTGGTGACGTACGCGTTCGCGTGCAGCGAGTAGCTGCGCACGACGTCCTCCTCGGCCTCCGAGGTGGTGAGCACGACGACGGGGATCGAGCGCAGCGACTCGTCGACCTTGAGCGCCTGCAGGACCTCGCGCCCGTCCATCCGCGGGAGGTTGAGGTCGAGCAGGATGAGGTCCGGCGTCGGGGCCTCGGCGTGCTCGCCCTCCTTGCGGAGGAACTCCATGGCGCTCACGCCGTCGGCCACGACCCACAGCCGGTTGCGGACCTTGTTGTGCTCGAAGGCCTCGCGCGTCATGAGGACGTCGCCCGGGTCGTCCTCGACCAGAAGGACGTCGATGACCTTGGTGCTGGAGGGCACGGGAGCTCCGTTCAGACGGGGAGGGTGTCGCCCACCGGTGCGGGCAACGTCCAGAGGATACGGGTCCCGACGTCCTGCGACGGCTCGATCCAGATGCGGCCGCCGTGGAACTCGACGATCTTCTTGCACAGCGCGAGCCCGATCCCGGTGCCCTCGTAGACGTCCTTGGCGTGCAGCCGCTGGAAGATCACGAACACCCGCTCGGCGTACTGCGCGTCGATCCCGATGCCGTTGTCCCGGCACTCGAGCTCCCACTCGTCGCCGACCTGCCGCGCGCTCACGTGCACGTGCGGCACGCGGTCGGGCGCGCGGAACTTCACCGCGTTGCCGACGACGTTCTGGAAGAGCTGCACCAGCAGCGCCTCCTCGCCGCGCACGGTCGGCAGCGGGTCGTGCGTCACGACCGCGCCCGTCTCCGCGATCCGCTCCTCAAGGTTGTCGACGGCCTCCGCGAACGCGGCGTCGAGGTCGACGTCCGTCACCTCGCCGCCGTGCCGGCCGACGCGCGAGAAGCCGAGCAGGTCGTTGATGAGCCGCTGCATGCGCTTCGCGCCGTCCACGGCGAAGTCGATGTACTGGTCGGCGCGCTCGTCGAGCTGGCCGCCGTAGCGCTTCTGCAGCAGCTGCGTGAAGCTCGCGACCTTGCGCAGCGGCTCCTGCAGGTCGTGGGACGCGACGTACGCGAACTGCTCGAGGTCGCGGTTCGACCGGCGCAGCTCCTCCGCCTGGGCGGTGAGCTGGTCGTGCGCCTCGGCGATCTCGGACCGCGACTGCTCGACGGCGCGCACCTCGGTCACGAGCGCGACGCGCATGCGCTCGACGTCGTCCGCGAGGTCGGCGATCTCGCCCGGGCCCGTCGTGTCGACCGGGTGCGCGAGCTCGCCCGACGCGACCGCCCGGGCGTCCGCCGCGAGCTCGCCGAGGGGCTCCAGCACCCAGCGGCGCAGGGCCACCCAGAGCGCGACGCCGACACCGACCGCCGCGACCACCAGCAGGATCACCGACAGCGCCGCGACGAGCATCCAGTGCGACAGCTCGTCGACGGCCTCCGTGCGGCGGTCCCGCAGGAGGGTGATGTAGGCGTCGGCCTTCGCGCGGGCCTCGTCGAAGAGCTGCCGGCCGGCCTCGATCTCCTCGGTGGTCACGGACGCCGTGCCCTCGGACGCGACCTGCGCCATGGTCGGCTGCGCGAACTCCTCGTTCCAGCGTGCCCCCGCGTCGGCGGCGGCCTGCGCCGCGGCCGTGAGCTCCGGGTCGGCGCCGTGCTCGCGCTCGCGCTCGGCGAGCACGCGGAACGACAGGTCGTCCTCGAGCGCGCGCTGGTACGGCTCGAGCGTCACCTCGTCGCCCGTGAGCGCGTAGCCGCGGACGGACGTCTCGGCGTCGACGAGCTGGATGTACGCGCCGTCGGCCTGGGTGATCGCGTCGAAGTACGTCTGCGTCACGGCGTCCTGCCGCTCGACGACGCGGCCGAGGACGAAGGCCGCGGCGACCACGACGAGCGCGAGGAGGGCGGCCGCCGTGACGAGCAGCGTGAGCAGGCGACGGCGCAGCGTGATGCGCCCGCGGACGCGGGGGACGGTCGGAGCGCTCATGCACCCCACCCGAGCAGGACGACCGCGGCGTCGTCGACGAGGTCGCCGCCGTGCAGCCCGCGGACCTCGTGCAGGACGCGTTCGACGAGGTCGACGGGGTCGCCCTCGGCCCGGTCGTCGACGGTGCCGCGGCGCTCGGTCGCGAGGACGCGGTCGACGACCGCCAGCAGCCCGGCCTTGCCGACGCGCTCCGGTCCGCCGTGCACCGTCGCCTCGAGCAGCCCGTCGGTGTACATGAGGATGCGCCAGTCGCCGTCGAGCTCGAGCCGCTCCGGCTCCCAGCCGCCCTGCACCGGGATGCCGAGCGCGCGGCCCCGGCGCTGCGTCGGCAGGAGCGCTGACGGCGGGCCGAGCAGGAACGGCACGGGGTGACCCGCCTGGTAGAGGTCGGCGCTCGCGCGGTCGGGCGCGACGACCAGCATCGTCGCCGTCGTGAAGACCTCGGGACGCGCGCGCTCGAACGCGAGCACGCGCTCGAGCAGGCCGAGGATCTCCCCCGCCGGCGTCCCGGCCAGCACGAGCGTGCGCCACGCGGTGCGCAGCGTCGCGCCGAGCGCGGCCTCGTCCGGGCCGTGCCCGCACACGTCGCCGACGAGCGCGAGCACGTGGCCGTCGGGCAGCTCGACGACGTCGTAGAAGTCCCCGCCGAGGAGCCCGTCGCGACCCGCGCGGTAGCCCACCCGGACCTCGAGGTTGTCGTCGCGCACGGCCGGCGTCGGCAGCAGCGCCCGCTCGAGGCGCGTCGTCTCCTCGGCGCGCACCAGGCTCCGGTACAGCGCGCGGTCCGTCTCCTCGAGCCGGCGGCGCTGGACGGCGTACCGCACCGAGCGCGACAGCAGCTCGCCGTCGACCTCGCCCTTGACGAGGTAGTCCTGGGCACCGGCGGCGACGGCCTGGACACCCGCGTCGGCGCCCGACAGGCCCGTGAGCACCACGACCGCGGGAGCACCGGCCCCGAGCAGGCGCTCGAGCGCACCGATCCCCATCGCGTCGGGCAGGCCGAGGTCGAGGAGCACGCAGTCGACGTCCAGACGTTCGAGCGCCTCGTCGAGGGAGCGCACCCACACGAGGTCGACCGGGAGACCGGCGTCGCTCAGGTGCTCGCGCACGAGGAGGGCGTCGCCGTCGTCGTCCTCGACCAGGAGGATCCGGACGACACCGTCCCGGGAGCCGACGGGACCGGGCGTGGCGGTGCCGCGGGCGTCGTCGCCCGCGGTCGTCGCGTGGGTCACGGGTCTCCTCTCGTCGGGCTGGGGGAAGCGTAGGCCCCGCGCGGCGTTCGTGCGTCCCCCACCGCCGTGCAGGCCACCGACCGGACGGTGCGAGGCGTCCCCGTCGTGGTGGACAATGGACGGCCGCTTTCGGCGCCCGTCGACCCGACCGGGTGAACGGGCGGCAGGTTCGAGCGGAGCACCGTTCCGCGGACGGAGGATCGCGCACGTGGCAGGAATCGAGGCAGAGCTCGCCGCCGAGCAGCGGACGGTCGACGGGCTCTACGCGCGGCTCGACGACCTGCGCGCGCAGACGCGCGACCGCCTCGCGCGGGTCCGTCGGTCCGGCCCCTCGGGGTCGCCGCAGAACCGCAGCGAGCGCGACGCGTTCGCGACGTTGTACGAGGACCGCGTCGCGCAGCTCGAGGCCGTCGAGGAGCGCCTGGTGTTCGGCCGGCTCGACCTCGAGGACGGCGTGCGCCGGTACGTGGGGCGCATCGGCCTGACCGACGAGGAGCAGTCGCCCCTGCTCACGGACTGGCGCGCACCCGCGGCGCAGCCGTTCTACCGCGCCACCGCCGCGCACCCCGACGGCGTCGTGCGGCGACGGCACGTCGTCACGCGCGGGCGGACCGTCACGGGTGTCGAGGACGAGGTGCTCGACCTCGACCTGCTCGCCGACGGCGACGACACGCGCCTCTCGGGCCTGTCGGGCGAGGGCGCGCTGCTCGCGGGCCTGGCCGCCGGCCGGACCGGGCGGATGGGCGACATCGTCGCGACGATCCAGGCCGAGCAGGACCGGATCATCCGCGACGAGCTCACCGGTGCCCTCGTCGTGCAGGGCGGGCCGGGCACCGGGAAGACCGCGGTCGCGCTGCACCGCGCCGCGTACCTGCTGTACGCGCACCGGCGCGTGCTCGAGCGTTCGGGCGTCCTCCTCGTCGGGCCGAGCCGCACGTTCCTGCGCTACATCGACCAGGTGCTCCCGGCCCTGGGCGAGACGGGCGTGGTCACGACGACCGTCGCCGAGCTCGTCCCGGGCGTCGTCGCGACGGGCACCGAGCCCGAGGCGGTCGCCGAGCTCAAGGGCCGCGCCGTCATGGCGTCGGTCGTCGGGCGCGCCGTCCGCGACCGGCAGCGCGTCCCGGCCGAGGCGACGACCGTGCGCGTCGACGGCCGGACGATCGTCGTGCGGCCGCAGGACGTCGCCTCCGCGATCGCCCGGGCCCGGCGCAACCACCGGCCGCACAACCTCGCGCGCGTCGGCTTCGTCCGCGACATGCTCGCGCGGCTCGCCGAGCAGTACGTGCAGCAGCTCGGCGGTGAGATCCCGCCCGACGAGCGCGGCGAGATCGTCGAGGAGCTCCGCACGACGCGCGAGATCCGGATCGCGCTCAACCTCGCGTGGATGCCGCTCACCCCGGAGAAGCTGCTCGCCGACCTGTGGGCCAAGCCCTGGCGGCTCGAGTCCGCGGCGCCGCAGCTCTCGCCCGCCCAGCGCCGGCTGCTCGCGCGCGACCCCGACGCCCCGTGGACGCCCGCCGACGTGCCGCTGCTCGACGAGGCCGCCGAGCTCCTGGGCGAGGACGACCAGGCGGTGCGCGCGCAGGCCCGCGCGGCGTCCGAGCGCCGCCAGTCGGAGCTCGAGTACGCGCGTCAGGTGCTGGAGTCGACGGGCAGCGGTGCGCTCGTGTCCGCCGAGATGCTCGCCGACCGGTTCGCGTCGTCCGGTCCCGCGCTGACGACCGCGGAGCGCGCCGCCGCCGACCGCAGCTGGACCTACGGGCACGTCGTCGTCGACGAGGCGCAGGAGCTGTCGGCCATGGCGTGGCGCGCGCTGCTGCGTCGCGTGCCCACGCGGTCGCTCACGATCGTCGGTGACGTCGCGCAGACGACCGCCGCCGCCGGGGCACGCGACTGGGCGCGCATGCTCGACCCGGTGCTGCGCTCGTCGTGGCGGCTCGCGGAGCTCACCGTGAACTACCGGACGCCCGCGGTCGTCGCGGACACGGCCCGGCGCGTGGCCGTCGCCGCCGGGCTGCCCGTCAGCCCGCTGACGTCGG
>NZ_JAAXOY010000128.1 GCF_012396155.1 Cellulomonas septica
AGCGGACCCGGTAGGCGCGGCTCCGGCACGTCGGGCACCGGACCCGCGTCGAGCGTCGCCACGTCGTAGGGGATCGCCAGCACCGTCGGGACCCGGTACGTCAGGGCGTGCTCGACCGCGATCGCCGTCGTCGCCGCCGCGTCCGCGCGCCCCACCGTGTACGTGCGGGCCCCGACCGCCGACGCCATCGCGATCTGGTCGACGTCCCACGGGCGCGGCCCCGACGTCGGCTCGTCGCCCACCACCAGCACGAGCGGCACGTGCGCCTGCACCGCCTCCGCCAGCGCCGTCAGCGTGTTCGTGAACCCCGCGCCGTACGTCGTCGTCGCCGCCGCGAGCCGCCCCGACGCCCGGTGGTGCGCGTCCGCCGCGACGACCGCCCCCGACTCGTGCCGCACGGGCGTGAACGTCGCCGACGTCTGCCGCGCGAGCGCGTCGAGGAAGTGCGCGTTGCCGTTGCCCATGACCCCGAACACGTGGTCCACGTGCGCGGCGAGGGTGACCGCGGCGTGCGCGGAGACCGAGGGCATCGCCGACCTCCTCGTCGAGCGTCGGACCCACGCCGTCGTGGGGCCGTCCGCTCGGCACTCTATCCACCGCCGTATACGATCCGCACGAGGGAGGTCCGCGCGACCGACCGGCGCGCCACGCCTCCCACCTCGACAACGACGTCCGGGGGAGTCGCACCATGCAGTTCCACCACCACGGCTACGTCTCGGGCGACCCCCGCGTCCAGCCCGCGGCCGGCGTCGGCCTCGACCGCCCCGACGACCTGCCCGACGAGGTCGACGTCCTCATCGTCGGCACCGGACCCGCCGGCATGATCGCCGCCGCCCAGCTCTCCCAGTTCCCCGACGTCACCACGCGCATCGTCGACCGCCGCCCTGGACGCCTCGCCATCGGCCAGGCCGACGGCATCCAGGCCCGCAGCGTCGAGACCTTCCAGGCGTTCGGCTTCGCCGGCCGCATCGCCGAGGAGGCCTACCGCATCACCGAGATGTGCTTCTGGCACCCCGACCCCGCCGACCCCACCCGCATCGTCCGCGGCGAACGCCCGCCCGACGACCCCTCCGGCATCAGCGAGTTCCCGCACCTCATCGTCAACCAGGCCCGCGTCCTCGACCACTTCGCCGAGTTCATGGCCAACGCCCCCACCCGCATGCGCCCCGACTACGGCTACGACTTCCGCGACCTGCACCTCGACGACCACGACGACCACCCCGTCACCGTCCGGCTCGTCCGCACCGCCGGCGACGACGCCGGCACCGAGAAGACCGTCCGCGCCCGCTACGTCCTCGGCGCCGACGGCGCCCACAGCGACGTCCGCCGCGCCATCGGCTGCGTCCCCCGCGGCGACTCCGCCTTCCACGCCTGGGGCGTCATGGACGTCCTCGCCGTCACCGACTTCCCCGACATCCGCCTCAAGTGCGCCATCCAGTCCGGCACCGGCGGCAGCATCCTGCTCATCCCGCGCGAGGGCGGCCACCTGTTCCGCATGTACGTCGACCTCGGCGAGGTCCACCCCGACACCCGCGACGCCGTCCGCGCCACCACGATCGACCAGATCGTCGACCACGCCAACGCCATCCTGCGGCCCTACACCCTCGACGTCCGCTCCGTCGCCTGGCACAGCGTCTACGAGGTCGGCCACCGCGTCACCGACCGCTTCGACGACGTCCCCCTCGACCAGCGCGGCACCCGCACCCCCCGCGTCTTCATCGCCGGCGACGCCTGCCACACCCACAGCGCCAAAGCCGGCCAGGGTATGAACGTCTCCATGCAGGACGGCTTCAACCTCGCCTGGAAGCTCGGCCATGTCCTCACCGGCCGCAGCCCCGGGACCCTCCTCGCCACCTACTCCGCCGAACGCCAGGTCATCGCCCAGAACCTCATCGACTTCGACCGCGAGTGGTCCTCCCTCATGGCCCGCAAGCCCGAGGACCTCGACCCCGGCGAGCTCGCCGCCTTCTACGTCCGCACCACCGAGTTCCTCTTCGGCTTCATGACGCAGTACCCGCCGTCGATGCTCGTCGCCGCACCCACCCACCAGCACCTCGCCACCGGCTTCCCCCTCGGCAAGCGGTTCAAGTCCGCCCCCGTCGTCCGCGTCGCCGACGCCAACCCCCTGCACCTCGGCCACCAGCACCGCGCCGACGGCCGCTGGCGCGTCTACGCCTTCGCCGACCGACCCGCCGCGGGGGAGCGGTCCGCGCTCGCGGCCTGGGCGGACTGGATGGCGACGTCGCCCGACTCACCCGTCCTCGCCCACGCGCGCGAGGGCGACGCGCTCGACGCGCTCCTCGACGTCAAGGTCGTCTACCAGCAGCGCCACACCGACGTCGACGTGACGCGCGTACCCGCGCTGTTCCTGCCGCGCACCGGCCCGTTCGACCTCGTCGACTACGAGAAGGTCTTCGCGGTCCACCCCGACGACGACGTGTTCGACCAGCGCGGCGTCGACCGCAACGGCTGCGTCGTCGTGGTCCGCCCCGACCAGTACGTCGCCGCGGTCCTCCCGCTCGACGCGACCGCCGACCTCGCGGCGTTCTTCCGGCAGCACCTGCTCGTGCAGGCGCGCGAGCCCGTCGCCTGACCGCGCCCGGCTCGCCGCGGCGGGCGGTCCGCGGCGATGGCGAGCCGGCGCAGGCCGACCCGCCGTACGCCGTCCGTCAGACGCGTGCGGCCTCGCGGGCGAGCCGTGCCGGCGTCTCGTCGTCGAACTCCGCGAAGAAGCCCCCGACCCGGTCCGTCAGCTCGCCCATGCCGTCGCACGCGAACAGGATCGGCTGGTAGTGGCTGATGTCGTACGCGAGCGTCGCCATCTGGTGGAAGTCCACGGGACGCACGTCCGCGCCGCGGAACTCCTCGATCTCCCCATACGACGACAGCAGCCCGGCACCGTACGCGCGCAGCTCGCCGCCCTCGTACATCACGCCGAACTCGATCGTGAACCAGAAGACGTCCGCCACGTACTGCAGCCCCTCGGGCGTCTCGCACCGCCGGGCGGCCTCGCCCGCCCGCCGCTTGACCTCGGCGATCGCCGGGTGCGCGAGGAGATTGCAGTGCCCGACGACCTCGTGGAGGATGTCCGGCTCCGGCGTGTAGAGCGGCTGCGACGCGTGCCGCAGGTACTGCGTCGAGTGGAACACCCCGTCCGCGAGCGACCCGTAGAACACGTCGAGCGGCACGAGCCCGGCGGCCGGGTGGAGCCGGAACCCGCTGAGCGGCATGAGTCCCGCGCTCACCTCGTCGAGCTGCGGCACGTGGTCCGTCGGCAGCGCGAGGGCCTCCTTGCCCTCGAGGTACCCCCGGATCGCGAGCCGCTCGTGCTTCGGCACGAGCTCCCGGCACACCGTCTCCCAGATCCGGTTCTCGGTGTCGGTGTACTCCACGCGCGGCACGGGATCACCGGGCCGCCACGCGAGCGCCGGGGCGGCGATCTCGTCACGTCGTCGCCGGTACTCGTCGTCCTTCGCACCGGGATGGTCGTCCGCGAGGTGAACCCTGGCCTTGCCGTCCTCGTCCGCGGTGACGGGGGCGTACAGCTGGCCCTCTTCGAACATGCGACCCGTTCTACGCCGAACGCCGCGCGGACGCATCCCCCGGTCGCGCGCACCGGCCGCGCCGATCCTCCGTGCGAGGTGTGCCGCCGACGTCGCTAGCCTGGCGCGATGCCGCCGACGATCCGCCCGTACGCGCCCGACGACGCGCGGGCGACCCTCGACGTGTTCCTCGCGGCGATCCGCGTCACCGCGGCCGCGGACTACACGCCGGAGCAGCTCGCCGCGTGGGCGCCCGACGACGTCGACCTCGCGGCCTGGGCCCAGCGCCGTGCCGCGCGTCGCACCGTCGTCGCGGAGGTCGACGGGTGCGTCGTCGGCTTCACCGACGTCGACGCGGCCGGGTACGTCGACATGATGTTCGTGGACCCCCGGGTGGGCCGCACCGGCGTCGCGTCGACGCTCCTCGGCTGGGCGCACGACGCGGCGGTCCGCGACGGCGCGTCCACGCTCACCACCCACGCGAGCCTCACCGCGCGCCCCTTCTTCGAGGCGCACGGCTTCGTCGTGACCGCGGAGCAGCACCCGGTCCGGCGCGGAGTGACGCTGACGAACTTCGCCATGTCGCGCCGCCTGCCCTGACGCGTCGCGGACGGGCCGAGCGGTGCCCCGAGTGGGATTCGAACCCACACTGGATCGGGTTTGAGCCGAACGCCTCTGCCGGTTGGGCTATCGGGGCCAGGCCGCCAGGATAGACGCGAACCGGACCCGCCCGACCGGGCGTCACCAGCACGCGGACACCGACGCGACCCCCAGGGCGGCCGCGGCTCGGCACCCGGCGCACCGCCTCCGGTGAGCACCGGCGCCGACGTGTGCGCGTCCTGCGGCGTACGTCACAGCGCCCGTTGCCCGCAACCCGCCCACCCACGGCGACTACGCTGTGCACCGTGACCACGGACGAGACCCCCGAGCCCACCGAGGCGACCCCCCTCGACCTGCCGAGCGCGGCCCCGGCGGCGGAGCCCGCCCCCGAGCCCGCGAGCAGCACCACGGGGCGCCCGGCGCGCCGCGCGGTCGTCGCCGAGGACGAGGCCCTCATCCGCATGGACGTCGTCGAGACGCTCCGCGACGCGGGCTTCGACGTCGTCGGCGAGGCCGGCGACGGTGAGCAGGCGGTGGCCCTCGCGACCGAGCTCAAGCCCGACGTCGTCGTCATGGACGTGAAGATGCCCGTCCTCGACGGCATCTCGGCGGCCGAGCGCATCGGCAAGGCGCACCTCGCGCCCGTCGTGCTCCTCACCGCGTTCTCGCAGACCGAGCTCGTCGAGCGTGCGCGCGACGCCGGTGCGATGGCGTACGTCGTCAAGCCGTTCAGCCCGGCCGACCTGCTGCCCGCGGTCGAGATCGCCATCTCGCGGTACGCGCAGATCAGCGCGCTCGAGTCGGAGGTCGCCGACCTGGCCGAGCGGTTCGAGACCCGCAAGCGCGTGGACCGCGCGAAGGGCCTGCTCATGACCAAGATGGGCCTCACCGAGCCCGAGTCGTTCCGCTGGATCCAGAAGACGTCGATGGACCGCCGCCTCACGATGCGCGAGGTCGCCGACGCCGTCATCGAGCAGGTCGGCGGCGGCGCGTCCTGACGCCCGCCCCACGGTCACGAGGCCGGTCGAGCATCACGCTCGGCCGGCCTCACTTTTGTCACAACTCTGCAACAAACATGCCCTGAGACAGAGACATTCACATCCCGGATACAAAGACTGGTTACCTTCGCGCCACACTGCACCGGTCCTCACCAGGGATCGGCGGGACGCAGTACTCGACAAGAGGGGTACCACGCATGATTCGTTCGACACACGCAGTCAGGGCCGCAGCCCTGGCGGGCGCTGCCGCGCTGATCCTCGCCGCGTGCAGCGGCGGGGACGGCGACAGCGGCGACGACGCGACCGACGGCGGCTCCGACTCCGCCGCCGCGCTCAAGATCGGCACGCTGCTGCCGCAGACCGGCTCGCTCGCGCAGCTCGGCCCGCCCGAGATCGCCGGCGTCGACCTCGCGGTCAAGGACATCAACGAAGCAGGCGGGGTCCTCGGCTCGGACGTCGAGGCCGTCCACACCGACTCCTCGGACGCCGAGCACGCCGAGGTCGCCACCCAGTCGGTGCAGGACCTCATCAGCCAGGACGTCTCGGTCATCGTCGGTGCCGCGTCCTCCTCGGTGACGCGCAACGTCATCGACGACATCACCGGCGCCAAGATCGTGCAGATCTCGCCCGCCAACACGGCGACGGACCTGTCCGGGACGAACGACTTCTACTTCCGCACCGCCCCGCCGGACACCGTCCAGGGCTCCGCGCTCGCCAACCTGATCCTCGGGGACGGCGCCGTGAACCCCGGCATCCTCGTCTTCAACGACGACTACGGCACGTCGCTGCGCGACGTCGTCGAGAAGGTCGTGACGGACTCGGGCGCGACCCTCGCGTACGGCTCCGCCGGCCAGGAGTTCGACCCGAACGAGACGAACTACACCTCGATCGTCAGCAACGCGCTGGCGGCCGGGCCGGACGCGATCGCGATCATCGCGTTCACCACGCAGACGCCGCTCATCATCAGCGAGCTGGCCGCGCAGGGCTACGACATGTCGAAGGTCTACTTCGTCGACGGCAACCTCACGCAGTTCGGCGAGGAGTTCCAGGCCGGCCTGCTCGAGGGTGCCCAGGGCACGCTGCCCGGCGCGTTCCCGAGCGAGGAGTTCCAGGCCCGGCTCGCCGAGGTCAACGACTCGCTGAGCGACTACTCGTACGCCGCCGAGTCGTACGACGCCACGATCCTCGCCGCGCTCGCCGCGGTGAAGGGCGGCGACACCGACGGTGAGACCATCCAGGCCAACCTGGCCGCGGTCTCGGGTGCCGACGGTGGCGAGAAGTGCGACACGTTCGCCGACTGCGTCAAGCTGCTCGACGACGGCAAGGACATCGACTACGAGGCCGTCTCGGGCGTCGGTCCGTTCAACGCGGACAACGACCCGTCGTCCGCGTACATCGGCGTCTACACGTTCGGTGCGGACAACAAGTACACGTTCACGAAGTCGGAGTTCGGCGAGGTCGGCTGAACGCAGACGTGACGGGCGCGAGCCCGTCGGACGTGACCGAGGGGTCGGTGCGGCACGAGCCGCGCCGGCCCTTCGGGCGTTCCCGGCGCCCGCGCGTCCTGCGTGCCGTCCCGCGGGCCCGGGAGGCCGCCCCGCGCCGACCAGCACGCCCGGTGGGCCACGAGGCGACCGTCAGCACGTCCCGTGCGCTGTCAGGGCCCCTGAGGGCCGCGCACGGTCCACCCGGCTCAGGCGGGCAGCGCGACGTCCAGGACGATCGCGCGGTGGTCGGACAGGCCGGTGTCGACCGAGACGGCCGGCCGGGACACGTGCAGCGGGCCGTCGGCGAGCACGTGGTCGAGCTGGCGCTCGGGGACGCCCACCGGGTACGTCGGGACGGTCGCCAGCGGCCGCATGCCCGTCGCGCGCTGCGGCCGGTCGGGCTCGAGGTTGAGGTCGCCCATGAGCACGAGCGGGCGGGGGAGCGGCTGCACCTGCCCGACGAGGTGCCGCAGCTGCCGGACGTTCCAGCCGGGGATGAACGTGAGGTGCGTCGCGACGACGGTCAGCGTGAACGCGGGCCCGTCGACGAC
>NZ_JAAXOY010000129.1 GCF_012396155.1 Cellulomonas septica
TCGCGACGTGGGCGCACGACGCCACGATCAAGGTCGCGGCGGGCATCGACGTCGAGCTCATGCTGACGGAGGGTGCACGCCTGCTGGAGCGTCGCGCCGACGAGCACGTAGCCGCCGCCCGCTCCTGCTTGGGCGACGACCGGCAGGCCGGCCTGCTGGAGCGCGCTGACGTCACGCTTCACGGTGCGCGCGGTGACCTCGAAGAGCCGCGCCAGACGTGCGCTCGTGGTGCCGCGCGGGCCGACGCGGCGCAGCTCCTCGGCCATCGCGTACAGGCGGTCGGTGCGGTTCACGAGCGGGCTCCCGGGGTCGTCGTCGGTCCTCCATGATGGTGACACGAAGGTGACATGCTGCTGTCACCGACGTCGCGGCACGCTGGTCCCATGACCACCACGCACCTGATCCTCGTCCCCGGTTCCTGGCTCGGCGGATGGGCCTGGGACGACGTCCTGCCCGGCCTGCGCGCCGCCGGTCTCATCCCGCACCCCGTCACGCTGCCGGGCCTCGACCCGTCCGACGACGCGTCGACCGTGACGCGCGCCGACCACGTCCAAGCCGTCGTCGGCCTCGTCGACCGGATCGCCGACGACGGCGGCGACGTCGTGCTCGTCGGCCACTCGGGCGGCGGAGCCGTCATCGGGGAGGTCGTCGACCGGCGCCCCGACCGTGTCCGTCGCGCCGTCTACGTCGACAGCGGTCCGCTCGAGGACGGCAACGCGCTCGTCCCCGACCTGCCCGCCGACTCGACGGGCCAGGCGTTCCCGTCGTGGGAGGAGCTCGCGGACGGCGGGTCGAGCCTCGAGGGCCTCGACGACGCCGCGCTCGCGCGGCTCCGGGAGCGGGCGCTCCCGCACCCCGCCGGCGTCGCCCGCGCCGCGGTGCACGTGAGCGACGAGCGCCGGTTCGCCGTCCCCGTGACCGCGATCTGCACGAGCCTGCCGTCGGAGGTGCTGCTGACGATGGTCGACGGCGGCCCGCCGCTGCACACCGAGATGGGCCGCTACGACGTCACGTACGTCGACCTGCCGACCGGGCACTGGCCGATGTTCAGCCGCCCCGACGACCTCGCCGCCGCCCTGGTCGACGCCGCGCGGGCCTGACCGTCGGACCCCCCGCGCCGATCCGTGCACGCCGATCCGTGCACGCCGCCGATCCGTGCACGCCGATCCGTGCACGCCGATCCGTGCACGCCGATCCGTGCGCACCGATCCGTGCACGCCGCCGATCCGTGCACGCCGATCCGTGCACGCCGATCCGTGCGCGCCGCCGATCCGTGCACGCCGATCCGTGCGCGCCGAGGGCGCGCAGCGCGACGCCCCGGCGACCGTCGGGTCACCGGGGCGTCGTGGCTGTCCGGGCGGGAGAGCCGCCGGGTTCAGGCGCCCGCGGGGGGCGCCGGGGGCGCCTGCGGGGGCTGCTGCTGCTGGACCGGCTGCACCGGGGTCTGCTGCACCGGCTGGACCGGCTGCTGGACCACGGGCTGCGCGACGGGCTGGGCCGTCCCGACCGTGCGGTGGTCGACGACCTCACGGTGCGACGTGTTGCTGCGCTGCGCGTTGATGATGAGCGCCAGGATCAGCGCGAGCACGCCCGCGCCGATGCAGATGTAGCCGATCATCGTCAGGTCGATGGCGTCGATGCTGTCCCGCACGCCGAACGCGAGGATCGCGCCGATGACGATCAGGGCGATGCCGCCTCCGATACCCATGCGTGGCTCCTTCCGTCCCGTCGAACTCCCGTTCGGGACGCCCGTCGAACTACGTCGAACTGGGCGGCGCTCGACTCTTGACAGAGGAGTTTGGCGCGGGTAGTGGAACACCGCATCCGGAGGCGGCATCGTCACCCGGTCAGGTCATCCGGTCACGTCCGTCAGCCCAGGACCTCCGGGTACGCCACGTCGGCCCGGCCCAGCACGTGCTGCGCGAGGAACGCCTCGACCACCTGGTACCAGACGACCGCGTGCTGCGGGCTGAGGATCCAGTGGTTCTCGTCCGGGAAGTAGAGGAACCGGTGCGGCGTGCGGCCCTCGTCGTCCGCCGGCAGGCCCGACCGGGACACGAGCTCGTACCAGAGCCGCAGGCCCTCGCCGATCGGCACCCGGTAGTCCTTGTCGCCGTGCACGACGAGCATCGGCGTGACGATCTTGTCGACGAACCGGTGCGGGGAGTTGTCGAGCGCCATCTCGGCGGTCATCTCGCGCTCCCAGTAGTACGCGGCATCCGTCGTCGGGCCGAACTGATCGAGCGCCCACAGGCTCGCGTGCGTGACGATCGCCCGGAACCGGTCCGTGTGCCCGGCGACCCAGTTCGCCATGTAGCCGCCGAACGAGCCGCCCATCGCCGCCGTGCGGGACGCGTCGACGTCGTCGCGCGCCTCCGCCACGTCGGTGATCGCCATGAGGTCCGTGAACGGCGCCTCGCCCCACGACCCCCACCCGGCCTGGATGAAGTCCTGCCCGTAGCCGGTCGACAGCGCCGGGTCCGGCAGCAGCACCGCGTACCCCTGCGCGACCAGCAGCCACGGGTTCCACCGCCACGACCACGTGTTCCAGGAGCCCAGCGGGCCGCCGTGGATCCACAGCAGCAGCGGCGCCGGGGTCGCGGCGCTCGCACCGTCGGGCAGCGCGAGCCACGCGCGCACGCGTCGCCCGTCGCCGACGGTCGTCTCGACCTCGGTCAACGTGCCCGGGATCTGCGGCGTCGCGACGGGCCCGACGAGGGGCGTGGCCGGGACCGGCGCACCCGTCTCGGCGGCCTCCGCCAGGTCGATGCGGACCGGGTGCGCGGGTGCCTCGTACGACGAGCGCAGCGCGTACGCCGTCCGCCCGTCGGGGCTGACCTGCACGTCGGTGAACACCGCGTCGTCGGCCGTCACCCGCGTCACCGCGCCCGACGCGAGGTCCACGCGGAACACCGGCCCGCGGCCGTCGTCGTCCGCGAGCACCAGCAGCGCGTCCGAGCCCGGCAGCCACACCGGGTCGTGCGGCCAGCGGTCCCAGCCGTCGACCAGCGGACGCGCGTCGCCGCCGGCCAGCGGCACGACCTGCAGGGAGACGTGGGGTGCCTGGTGCGGCGTCGACACCGTCTCCCGCGTGAACACGACCCAGCGGCCGTCGGGCGACACGACCGGCCCGTACACGTCCGCGGCGTCGTCGGCCACGAGCGTGCGCCGCTCACCGCTCGTCACGTCGATCGCGACGACCTCGCTGCGCTGGTCGCCGCGCGCCAGGTACCGCGTCCACCCCGTCACGACCGTGCGGCCGTCCGGCGTGATCGCGGCCGACTGCTCGACGAGCGCCGCACGCGCGTCGGGCGTGGCGTCGCGCAGCGTGAGCCGCGGGTCGCGGTCGCCCGCGAGCGGCGTCACGACGTCCGCCGAGAGGTCAGCCGTGAACAGGTGCGGAGCGTCCGGGCCCAGGTCGTGGTCCCAGTACCGGATCGGGTATGCGTCGTGCAGGATCGCCGCGATCTTCTTGTCCTTGCGGGCCTTGCGCAGCTTCTCGTCGGTCTCCGCGTCCGGCGCCGACGGGAGCACGTCGCTGCTCACCAGCACCACCGACGCGTCCTTCGCCGTCCGCACCCCGCCGACACCCGCCACCCGGTCCGCGACCACACGGGCCTCCGCGTAGTCCGCGGGCAGCAGCCACAGCGCCGGGACCGGGTCGTCGTCGCCGTCCTTCGCGTCCGGGTCGGGCCGGGCGCTCGTGAACAGCAGGTCGCCCGACGCCGTGAACGCGGCGCTGGCCTCACCCTTCGCGCTGCGGGTCAGGCGTCGGGCCGGCTTCTCGCCCGACGGGTCGACCTCCCACAGCGCCGTCACGTACTTGGTCCGCTTGGCGTCGAGCGTCGCCACGGCCGTCACCAGCCGCGTCCCGTCGGGCGACAGCACCAGCCCGGACACCCGCGGGATCCCCACGTAGGAATCCAGGTCGTGGAACGGCGTCGCCGCCGCACGGTCCCCGGCGTCACCACCCCCGGCACCACCGGTCGCACCGACGCCGCCGTCGCCGGCGGTCGTCTGCTGGGGCAGGGTCTCGTCCGCGCCGCCGCCGGCGCCGCTGTCAGTCGTCATCGTCACCGCCCCGTCCTATCACGCCCACCTGACCCACTCCGTATCCCAGATCCGCCGAACGCAACATCACGTGCGCCAACGCCCGGTCAGACGTGCCTGATGTTGCGTTCGGCGGCTTTACGGCCGTCGACGGTCGCCAGGTCGTCGGAAGGTGGGCGCGGACCGTACGGACCAGCGCGCCTGACGGGCCCAGGTCGGCGGCAGTGAAGCGCAGGAGCTCCACGCGGCCGGTCCGGACGACCGCGTTCTGCCGGCGACGATCGTGCAGAACGGCCCTGGGCGTCTCGTGCACCTCGCGCCCGTCGATCTCGGCGACGAGCCACCGGTCGCCGCCGAGCCTCCATCCGAGGTCGGCACGTGCGACGAACCCGCCGTCACCGTCCCTGATCGTCACCTGCACGTCGTCCGCCGGAACACCGGCATCCCAGCAGTCCAGGCGTGCGAGCGACTCCAACGGCGACTCCGCTCGAGCGTCGACCAGCGACCAGAGGTCGCCGACGCCCGCCGCGCCGCGCCTCCCGGCGACGCGGCTCCGGACGTCCTCGAGCCCGGACTCGTCGAGGAGCCCGCGCCGGAGGACGTCGTCGAGCACGGCGAGCGCGTGCCGACGACCGATCTCGGGCACCGCCTGCGTCACGGCCCACGGCAGGACGACGGCGCGTCCAGCGCCGATCCGGCGCTGGGGAAGGACCGTGGCACCACCGAACTCGCGCACCCGGATCCCGTCCCGCGACTGCCGGAACCGTCCACCTGGCATCGCGATCTCGGGCTGCAGGTCGACAGGGAGACCGGACACCCCGTACAGCGCCAGGGCGCACGCGCCGACCGCGACCGCGGAGGGTCCGTACGCGAGCATCCCGAGCCACGCCGCGCGGAGACGCCGGTCGTCCGGCGAGCGCCCGCTCGTCGGACGCGTGTCGAACACCCCCCGCGTCGGTCGCGACCACAAGCCTGCGGCCACGAGTCGACCACGCCGCCCGCTGGTGACGCCTTGCGCGTCGGCCTGCTCGGCCGAGAGCAGCCCGCCCTGACGGCCGGCGAGCACGAGGAGCGACCTGGGGATGTCACGACGACGGGGCACCCCGCCATCCGAGCGCGAGCGGACGGATGGCGAGAGCCAGAGGTCGATCTGTGTGGATGACTCCCCCAGCTCCCGCCCCCTGTGACCCGTTCGCCGCCCCCCGCACCCGAACGCAACGTTGGGCTCGCCCAGCACGCCCCAGGCGGCGCCAAAGTTGCGTTCGGCGGGGACCGGCCGGGGGCGGCCGTGGGGCGGGTGGGGGCGGGCGGCGTTGGCAGGCGGGTGGGTCAGGTGCGGTAGACCTGGACGACCGACGGGCGGGGGCCGCCCCAGCGGCCGCCGGACACGGAGCCCGGGGTCACGTAGTCCGGGAAGTAGGACTGCTGGGCCGCCCACGTGCCGTCCTCGCCCGGGTGCTGGACCGCGACGTAGACCATCTCGTCACGGTCGCGGACCACCGGGCCGCACGTCTCGGCGCCCCGCGGCACGGCCAGGAACTGCTGGACACGGCCCCGCTCACGACCGGAGAGCGGCACCTTGAACAGGCCGTCGCAGTACCCGATCGTGCCGGGCTGCCCGTCGGTGGAGATCCACAGGTTGCCCGACGAGTCGAACGCGACGTTGTCGGGGCAGGAGATCGGCGACACCTTCTCGGGCGGGAAGCCCGCGAAGTACGTGCCGGTCGTCGTAGCGGGGTCGCCGCAGAGCAGCAGGATGCTCCACCCGAACGTGAGCGACCGGGGGTCGTTCCCGGCCTCGGTGAGCTCGACGACGTGCCCGTGCCGGTTCGTGACGCGCGGGTTGGGCTCGGTCGCGCCCTCCTTGCCGGCGGCGCCACGGTCGGTGTTGTTGGTGCACGCGACGTACACGCGACCCGTCACGGGGTTGGGCTCGACGTCCTCGGGGCGGTCCATCTTGGTGGCGCCGACGGCGTCGGCCGCGAGCCGCGTGAAGACCAGGACCTCCTCCGTCGTGAAGCCCGGCACCTGCGAGACGCCGTCGAGCACGAGCGGGATCCACTGGCCCGTCCCGTCGAACGCCCCGTCGGACGGCAGCGCGCCGGTCCCGGTGATCTCCGAGACGGGCGAGTCGCCGAGGAACCGCGCGACGTACAGGTTGCCCGCCGTGAGCAGGCGCTTGTTCGCGTCGCGGTGCCGACGGCCCTCGCGGTACCGGTCCTTCGAGACGAACTTGTACAGGTAGTCGAAACGCTCGTCGTCGCCCATGTACGCGGCGACGTGGCCCGACCGCCCGACGATGACGTTCGCACCCTCGTGCTTGAACCGGCCGAGCGCGGTGTGCTTGACGGGCGGTGCGGTCGGGTCCTCGGGGTCGACCTCGACGATCCAGCCGAAGCGGTGCGGCTCGTTCTCGTAGCCGGGGTTGCGGGCGTCGAAGCGCGGGTCGACGTCCTCCCAGCCGCGCGTCGTCGCCTTGTCGGCGAAGCCGTACCGCTTGTCCGCGGCGGACGTGCCCGCGGTGCGGAAGTACTGGTTGACGTTCTCCTCGCCCGACAGGACCGTGCCCCACGGGGTCGTCCCGCCCGCGCAGTTGTTGAGCGTGCCGCGCGGCGTCGTGCCCGCAGGGTCGGCGACGGTCCGCAGCAGCGCGGACCCGGCCGCGGGGCCGGAGAACGTGAACGGGGTCGACGCGGTGATCCGCCGGTTGGCGCGCGCGCCCACCTTGTACGTCCACGGCTTGCCCTTGCGCTCGCGGTACAGGCCGACGACGGACAGGCCGTGCGACGCCATCGCGACGCGGCGCTGCCGGTCGAGCTCCTCGGGCGTCGCCGCGGGCGGGAACATGATGTTCTCGTTCGTGTACTCGTGGTTGACGACGAGCGTGCCGGTGCGGCCGTCGCGGTCCTCCAGGATGTCGACGTAGTCGCAGTTGTAGCCGAACAGGCGCTCCGCGACCTCGGGCGTGACCGTCGCCGGGTCGAACGTGTCGCGCGACGACAGCAGCGGGTCGCCCCAGCGCACGAGCGGCCGCCACTGGT
>NZ_JAAXOY010000013.1 GCF_012396155.1 Cellulomonas septica
GGATGGGGGACCGGCGCGCGGCGGAGTGGGGACCGGCGCGCGGCGGGTTTGCGGGCCGGCGTCCGACGGGCTGGGGGACCGTCGCGCCCGGGGCTGAGGTCGGTCAGGCGGGGTCGGGGAGCAGCCCCGCCCAGTGGCGCGCCTTGTCGACGAGCTCGACGCGGTAGAGGTCGTCGAGCCCGTCGAGGGGCTGCCACGCGGCGAGGTCGGTCGACCCGTCGACCTCGTGCCGCAGGTCCCCGCCGACGACGTGCGCGCGGTAGACGATCCGCAGGAGCTGCGTCTTCTCGGGGATGTTCGTCGGGCCGAGCGCGGGGTCGACGACGAGCGACGAGATGCCGAGCAGCTCGTCGAGCGCGATCACGTACCCGGTCTCCTCGCGCACCTCGCGGACCGCGGCGTCGGCGGGGTCCTCGTACGGGTCGATCCCGCCGCCGGGCATGGTCCACTTCGGGCCGACGCCGACCATGGGCGAGAGCCGGGACAGGAGCATCCCGCGCTGGTCGACGACGACGGCGTACGCGCTCACCCGGATGGCCACGGTCCGAGGCTAGGGGACGACTGCGGGTAGCCTGGACGGTCGTGGCCACCACCGACTTCCCCGCCGAGATCCGCGAGCTGCGCACCACCCTGGAGTCCATCCAGGCGGTGAGCGACCCGACCGCGCTCAAGGCGAAGATCGCGGACCTGTCGGAGCAGGCGAGCGCCCCCAACCTGTGGGACGACCCCGAGGCGGCGCAGAAGGTCACGAGCGCGCTGTCGGCGACGCAGGCGGAGCTGGACCGGGTGGCGAAGCTCGGCGGCCGCATCGACGACCTCGAGACCCTCGTCGAGCTCGGCGTCGAGATGGAGGACGAGGACAGCCTGGCCGAGGCGGAGGTCGAGCTCGCGGGGATCCGCCGGGACCTGGGCGAGCTCGAGGTCCGCACGCTGCTCAACGGCGAGTACGACCAGCGCGAGGCGGTCGTGACGATCCGCTCGGGTGCGGGCGGCGTCGACGCGGCGGACTTCGCGGAGATGCTGCTGCGGATGTACCTGCGCTGGGCGGAGCGGCACGGCTACCCGACGACGGTGCTCGACACGAGCTACGCCGAGGAGGCGGGCCTGAAGTCGGCGACGTTCGAGGTGAAGGCGCCGTACGCGTTCGGGCACCTGTCGGTCGAGGCCGGCACGCACCGGCTGGTGCGCATCTCGCCGTTCGACAACCAGGGGCGCCGCCAGACGTCGTTCGCGGCGGTCGAGGTGATCCCGCTGATCGAGGGCACGGACTCGGTCGAGATCCCGGAGTCGGAGATCAAGGTCGACGTGTTCCGGTCCTCGGGCCCGGGCGGTCAGTCGGTCAACACGACGGACTCCGCGGTCCGCATGACGCACATCCCGACCGGCATCGTCGTGTCGATGCAGAACGAGAAGTCGCAGATCCAGAACCGCGCGGCCGCGCTGCGCGTGCTCCAGTCCCGCCTGCTGCTGGTCCGCAAGGCGGAGGAGGACGCGAAGAAGAAGGAGCTCGCGGGCGACATCAAGGCGTCGTGGGGCGATCAGATGCGGTCCTACGTGCTGCAGCCGTACCAGATGGTCAAGGACCTGCGGACGGAGCACGAGGTCGGCAACCCGGCCGCGGTGTTCGACGGCGACATCGACGACTTCATCGAGGCCGGCATCCGCTGGCGCCGGTCGCAGTCGGTCGGGGCCTGACGCCCGCCGAGGCGTCGTCGCGGCACGCCCGCACGCGCTCGTCGCGACGCCCTCCTGCCGGGGGACGTCGCGGCGAGCGCTTGCCGTCTCCGCCCCCGGGACCGACGTCCCGAGGTCGTCGCTCAGGTCACCCGATGCCTTCGCATCGTGAAGTTAACCCTCACGGAGTACGTGGGAGCGCATCCATGCGCCCGGAAGACACAGGTTGGTAACGGAACTTGCACCGGGCTTGGCTTCGGGTCTTGAATTCAAACGACATGACCGGACGCGCGGCCAGCGCGGGCCAGGCAGTGGTCCGCACGGGTGTCGACGGGCAGTGACGCCCCGGACGACGCGACCGGACGGTGCACAACAGGGAGCGGACAACGATGTCTTTTGCATGGAGGAAGGTTGCCGTCGGCGTCGCCACGGCCGGCCTGATCGTCGGACTCTCGGCCTGCAGCCAGGAGCGTGAGCCGAGCGGCGACGAGACCGGCGGCGGCGCTGCCGAGGACACCCTCATCGGCATCGCGATGCCGACGAAGAGCCTCGAGCGCTGGAACCGTGACGGCTCGCACCTCGAGGAGCTGCTGCAGGACAACGGCTACGAGACGACGCTGCAGTACGCCGACAACAAGGTCGACCAGCAGATCACCCAGATCCAGAACATGATCAACCAGGGCGCCGACGTCCTGGTCATCGCGTCGATCGACGGCACGGCCCTCGCGCCGGTCCTCGAGGACGCGGCGGCGGCCGACATCACGGTCATCGCGTACGACCGCCTCATCAACGACACGCCGAACGTCGACTACTACGCGACGTTCGACAACGAGAAGGTCGGCACGCTCCAGGGCCAGTTCATCGAGGAGGCCCTCGACCTCAAGAACGCCGCGGGGCCGTTCAACCTCGAGCCGTTCGCGGGCTCGCCGGACGACAACAACGCCAAGTTCTTCTTCTCCGGCGCGTGGGACGTCCTGCTGCCCTACGTCGAGGCGGGCAAGCTCGTCGTCCCGTCCGGCAAGGCGCCCGCGTCGAACGACGACTGGGCCTCCATCGGCATCCAGGGCTGGGGCTCCGACACCGCCCAGGCCGAGATGGAGAACCGCCTCAACTCGTTCTACGGCGGCGGCCAGAAGGTCAACGTCGTCCTGTCGCCCAACGACTCGCTGGCCCTCGGCATCGCCCAGGCCCTCGAGGGCGCCGGCTACGCGCCGGGCGAGGGCTACCCGGTCCTCACCGGCCAGGACGCCGACCAGGCGAACGTGCTCAACATGCTCGCCGGCAAGCAGTCGATGACGGTCTGGAAGGACACCCGCGCGCTGGGTGACCAGGTCGCCAAGATGGTCGACCAGATCGTCAAGGGCGAGACGGTCGACGTCAACGACGAGGAGACGTACGACAACGGCAACAAGGTCGTCCCGACCTACCTGCTCGACCCGGAGGTCGTGACCCCCGACACGGTCGAGTCGGTGCTGGTGGAGTCCGGCTTCTACAAGGCCGAGGACCTCGGTCTCTGATCCCGACCCGGGCCGCCGGCGCGCACACCACGCGCCGGCGGCCCGCACGGCCGTGACGGACCATCGAGCGAGGGGCACATGACCACCGACCACATCCTCGAGATGCGGAGCATCACCAAGAAGTTCCCCGGCGTGATCGCGCTGCAGGACGTGAACCTCTCGGTGAGCCGCGGCGAGGTGCACGCGATCTGCGGAGAGAACGGCGCCGGCAAGTCGACGCTGATGAAGGTGCTCTCGGGCGTCTACCCGCACGGCACCTACGAGGGCGACATCGTCTTCGACGGCCAGGTCGTGGAGTTCAAGGGCATCCGGGACTCCGAGCACCACGGCATCGTCATCATCCACCAGGAGCTCGCGCTCAGCCCGTACCTGTCGATCGCCGAGAACATCTTCCTCGGCAACGAGCAGGCCGAGCGGGGCGTCGTCGACTGGAACAAGACCAACTCCGAGGCCGCGAAGCTGCTCGCCCGCGTCGGCCTCGACGAGCGTCCCGACACCAAGATCGTCGACATCGGCGTCGGCAAGCAGCAGCTCGTGGAGATCGCGAAGGCGCTCTCCAAGGAGGTCAAGCTGCTGATCCTCGACGAGCCCACGGCGGCGCTCAACGACGAGGACTCCGCGCACCTGCTCGGCCTCATCGACGGGCTGCGCGAGCACGGCATCACCTCGATCATCATCAGCCACAAGCTGAACGAGATCGAGGCCATCGCCGACACCACGACGATCATCCGCGACGGCAAGACCATCGAGACGCTCGACATGCGCGGCGCCGACAGGGTCAGCGAGGAGCGGATCATCCGGGGCATGGTCGGGCGCTCGCTCGACAACCGGTTCCCGGACCACACGCCGAACATCGGCGAGGAGGTCCTGCGCATCGAGGACTGGACCGTCCACCACCCCATCGACCAGACCCGCAAGGTCGTCGACAGCGCGTCGCTCAACGTGCGTCGCGGAGAGATCGTGGGCGTCGCCGGCCTCATGGGCGCGGGCCGCACCGAGCTCGCGATGAGCCTCTTCGGCCGCTCCTACGGCGCCCGCGTCAGCGGCCGCGTCTTCAAGGACGGCAAGGAGATCGACCTGCGGAACGTCGGGGCGGCCATCCGGCACGGCATCGCGTACGCGACCGAGGACCGCAAGCGGTTCGGGCTCAACCTCATCGACACGATCCAGCACAACGTGTCCGCCTCCGCGCTCGGCAAGCTCGCGCGGCTCGGCGTGGTGGACCGCCGGCAGGAGGAGAAGGTCGCCGAGCGGTACCGCAAGGAGCTCAACATCAAGACGCCGACCGTGTCGGCCCTCGTCGGCAAGCTGTCCGGCGGCAACCAGCAGAAGGTCGTGCTGAGCAAGTGGATCTACGCCGATCCGGACGTGCTCATCCTCGACGAGCCCACGCGCGGCATCGACGTGGGAGCCAAGTACGAGATCTACGGGATCATCAACCGGCTCGCGGACGCGGGGAAGGGCGTCATCGTCATCTCCTCCGAGCTGCCGGAGCTGATCGGGATCTGCGACCGCATCTACGCGCTCAGCCAGGGACGGGTCACGGGTGAGGTCGCCCGCGACGACGCCACGCAGGAGCGCCTCATGCAGTACATGACCATGGAGAAGGACGTGACGGCACGATGACCACGGACACCAACCTCGCACCGGCGGCCCCTCCGGGGTCGCAGCCGCGCGTGCCGCTGTCGCAGCGCATGCAGGGCCTCGGTGGGAACGCTCGCCAGTACGGCATCTTCGGCGCGCTCGTCGTGATCGTCCTGCTGTTCCAGGTGCTCACCGACGGCAAGCTGCTGCTCGCCAACAACGTCGCGGCGCTGTTCCAGCAGAACGCGTACGTCATGATCCTCGCCATCGGCATGGTCATGGTGATCGTCGCCGGGCACATCGACCTGTCCGTCGGGTCGGTCGTCGCGTTCGTCGGCGGCATCGTCGCGGTGACCATGCGCGACTTCGACATGCCGTGGGTCGTCGCGATCCTCATCGGCCTCGCGGTCGGCGGTGTCGTGGGCGCCTGGCAGGGGTTCTGGGTCGCGTACGTCGGCATCCCGGCGTTCATCGTGACCCTTGCGGGCATGCTCGTGTTCCGCGGCCTCGCGCTCGTCATCGTCGGCGAGACCGTCGCGGGGCTGCCGTCGCAGTTCATCGCGATCTCGAAGGGCTCGCTGCCGAACTTCCTCGGGTTCGCCAACAACATGGACGTCGTGACGCTCCTCATCGGTGCGCTCGCGATCGTCGCGATCGTGGTCTCGCAGCTGCGGGCGCGCACGTCGCTGCGCAAGCACGAGCTGTACGTCGAGCCGCTCGGCGCGTTCGTCGCCAAGCTCGCGCTCATCGCGGTCGGCATCGGCATCCTCACGGTGATCCTGTCGTTCTCCGCGGGCGGCACCCCGATCGTCCTCGTCATCGTCGGCGTGCTCGTCGTCGCCTACACGTTCCTCATGGGGCGCACGGTGTTCGGCCGGCACATCTACGCGATCGGCGGCAACCGCCTCGCAGCCGGCCTGTCGGGCGTCAACACGCGTCGCGTGGACTTCTGGATCTTCGTGAACATGGGCGTGCTCGCGGGCGCGGCGGCCATCGTGACGACCGCCCGTGCCGGTGCGGCCATCGCGGCGGCGGGCCAGAACTTCGAGCTCGACGCGATCGCCGCGTGCTTCATCGGCGGCGCGGCGGTCACCGGCGGCATCGGCCGGATCTCCGGCGCGATCGTCGGTGCGCTCATCATGGGCGTGCTCAACATGGGTCTGTCGATCATGTCGGTCGACCCGTCCTGGCAGATGGCGATCAAGGGGCTCGTGCTGCTCCTCGCGGTCGCGTTCGACCTGATCAACAAGCGGCGTGCCGGGACGCAGTAGCGTCCTGACGGTCCCGACGGCGCGGTAGGTTCTGGCCCCGTGAGCAGGCGAGCAGCGGCAGCCGGCTCGCAGTCGTCCCTGCGCGAGGCCAACCGCGTCCTCGTCGTCGAGACCGTCAAGCGGTACGGCGGGCTCACCCAGGTCGAGCTCGCCACCGCCACCGGCCTGTCGCAGGCCACGGTGTCGACGATCGTCCGCGAGCTCCTCGCCGCGGGCGTCGTCGACACGGCGAACACCACCCGCAGCGGGCGGCGTGCCCAGATGGTCACGCTCGCCCGCCGCGTGGGTCTCGCGGTCGGCGTGCAGGTCGGGCACCGCAGCCTGCGGGTCGTGCTCGGCGACTTCACGCACGAGGTGATCGCCGAGCAGTCCCTGCCGCTCCCCGCGGGCCACCGCGTCGACACGAGCCTCGACCGCGTCGCGCTCCTCGTCGTCGACCTGCTCGAGCGCGTCGGCGCGACCCTCGAGGACGTCGTCGGCCTCGGCGTCGGGCTGCCCGCGCCCGTCGACTCCTCGACCGGCATGGTCTCGGTCGCGGGCCTCATGCCCGGCTGGGACGAGGTGCACGTCGGCCAGGTGCTGTCCAAGCGCCTCGGGAGGCCCGTCTACGTCGACAACGACGCGAACCTCGGTGCCGTCGCGGAGTCGACCCTCGGCGCCGCGCGCGAGTTCGGCGACTCCGTGTACGTGCGCGTCTCGCACGGCGTCGGCGCGGGCATCGTCATCGGCGGCCAGCTGCACCGCGGCGCGGGCGGGACGGCGGGGGAGATCGGCCACGTCCCGGTGCGCTTCCCGGGTGAACCCTGCCGCTGCGGCAACAGCGGCTGCCTCGACACCGTCGCCGGTGCGACGCCCCTCCTGGGCGGGCTGCGCGACAGCCACGGCGTGCTCGCGCTGCGCGACGTCGTGCAGCGCGCCAACGAGGGCGACCAGCGCTGCTCGCAGGCCGTCGCCGACGTCGGGTCTTTGGTCGGGACGGTCGTCGCGGGGCTCGCGACCGCCGTGAACCCGCAGGTCGTCGTCGTGGGCGGGGAGCTCGCCGACACGGGCGAGGTGCTGCTGCGCCCGATGCGCGAGGCCATGCGCCGGCACGTCCTGCCCAACCAGCTCGTCCCGCTCGAGGTCGTCGGCGCGTCGCTCGGCACACGGGCCGAGGTGCTCGGCGGCCTCGTCCTCGCGCTGCAGTCGACCGACGTCCCGCTGCGCGTCGACGCCGACGAGGTGGCCCTGGTGGAACAGGCATGAGGGCCCGGCGGGTTGACGCAGGCGCACCATGGTCATTCACTGCACGTATCACGTGCCCGACGGGGAGCAGGTGAACAGATGAGCGGCGACGTCCCCCTGCTCTCGATGCGCGGCATCACCAAGCGGTTCGCCGCGGTCGAGGCGCTCGTCGGCGTCGACCTCGACGTGCACGCGCACGAGGTCGTCGCGCTCGTCGGTGACAACGGGGCGGGCAAGTCCACGCTCGCCAAGATGGTGTCCGGCGTGCTGGCCCCGGACGCGGGGTTCGTCGAGATCGCCGGCGAGCAGGTCACGATCCCCACGCCGACCGCCGCGCGCGGGCTCGGCATCGCGACCGTGTTCCAGGACCTCGCGCTCTGCGAGAACCTCGACGTCACGTCCAACCTGTTCCTCGGCCGCGAGCTGCGGGTCGGCGCGTCGCGCGACGACTCTCGCATGGAGCAGATCGCCCGCCAGGTGCTGCGCGACCTCAACAGCCGGATCCCGTCGGTGCGGTCGCCGCTGTCGAGCCTGTCGGCGGGGCAGCGCCAGTCCGTCGCGATCGCCCGCACCCTGATCGGCAACCCGCGGATCGTCGTGCTCGACGAGCCGACCGCGGCGCTGTCCGTCGCGCAGACCGCCGAGGTGCTCGTGCACATCGAGCGCCTGCGCGACCTCGGGCTCGGCGTCATCCTCATCTCGCACAACATGACCGACGTGCGTGCGGTCTCGGACCGGATCGTCGTGCTGCGGCACGGGCGCAACAACGGGACGTTCGACGCGGCGGCGGTGTCGCACGAGACCGTGCTCGCCGCGATCACGGGCGCGACGACCGCCGAGCTGACGCCGCGGTCGCTGTCGCCGCTGTCCCCGCTGCTCCGCTGAGCCCGTCCGCCCCGCGCGCCGGACGGGCCCGGTTCGGGGTGTTCGTCCGGGTCGTCCCGCGCGTCGTCGTCCCGGGCGACGAACTCACAGGATGCGTGCGGCGTGTCACACGGGGGGTGTCCCCGCGCCGCTGCCTACGCTCGACGAGGCCAGCAGCAGCACCCCGTTCCCCGACCCTGGCCGCACCGGTGCAGTGATCCGATTCGAGAACGTCACCAAGGTCTACGCGCGCGGCGCCCGCCCCGCGCTGGACCGCGTGTCCCTGGACGTCGAGCGCGGCGAGTTCGTCTTCCTCGTCGGCGCGTCCGGCTCCGGCAAGTCCACGTTCCTGCGCCTCGTGCTGCGCGAGGAGCGGGCGTCGGCCGGTCGGGTCTTCGTCGCCGGCAAGGAGCTCGGCACGCTGTCGTCGTGGCGCGTGCCGCACCTGCGCCGCCAGATCGGCGCCGTCTTCCAGGACTTCCGCCTGCTGCCCAACAAGTCGGTGTTCGAGAACGTGGCGTTCGCGCTGCAGGTCATCGGCAAGCCGCGCCACCACATCCTCACGACCGTCCCCGACGTGCTCGAGATGGTCGGGCTGTCCGGCAAGGAGAAGCGTCGGCCGCACGAGCTCTCGGGCGGTGAGCAGCAGCGCGTCGCGATCGCGCGCGCGTTCGTCAACCGGCCGAGCATCCTGCTGTGCGACGAGCCCACGGGGAACCTCGACCCGACGACCTCCCTGGGGATCATGCGCCTGCTGGACCGCATCAACCGCACCGGCACGACGGTCGTCATGGCGACGCACGACGACGAGATCGTCGACCAGATGCGCAAGCGCGTGATCGAGCTCTCGACCGGCCAGATGGTGCGCGACCAGTCGCGCGGCGTCTACGGCTCGGACCGCTGAGGGGGAGCCGTGCGCGTCCAGTTCATCCTCTCGGAGATCGCCCAGGGCCTCCGTCGCAACCTCTCGATGACGGTGTCCGTCATCCTCGTCACCTTCGTCTCCCTCACGTTCGTCGGGTCCGCGGCGCTGCTGCAGCTGCAGATCGGCAAGATGAAGGACGACTGGTACGACAAGGTCGAGGTCTCCGTCTTCCTCTGCCCGCAGAACTCGTCGGAGCCGACGTGCGCGTCGGGCGAGGTCACCGACGAGCAGCGCGCCGACATCCGGACGGCGCTCGACGCCCCCGAGATCGCTCCCTTCGTCGAGCACGTGTACGAGGAGACGAAGGAGCAGGCGTTCGCCGCGTTCCAGGAGCAGTTCGCCGACCAGTTCTGGGCGTCCGCGGCGACGGCCGACGACATGAACTCGTCGTACCGCATCAAGCTGACCGACCCGCAGAAGTACCAGGTCGTCGCCGACGTCGTCTCGGGGCGCCCGGGCGTCGAGGAGGTGCAGGACCAGCGACGGCTGTTCGACAAGCTGTTCCTCGTCCTCAACCGCGCGACGCTGCTCGCGGGTGGGCTCGCGGCCGTCATGCTGCTCGCCGCGGTCCTGCTCATCACGACGACCATCCGCCTGTCCGCGCTGAGCCGCCGCCGCGAGACCGGGATCATGAAGCTCGTCGGGGCGTCGACCATCTTCATCCAGCTGCCGTTCATGCTCGAGGGGGCGCTCGCCGCGACCGTCGGCGCGCTGCTCGCCGTCGGCGGCCTCTGGCTGGGGGTCGAGTACCTCGTGACCGACTGGCTCGGGGCGTCCGTCGGATGGATCCCGTACGTGAGCACCGCCGACGTGCTCGCCGTCGCGCCCGCGCTGATCGCCGTCGCGATCCTGCTCGCGGCGATCTCGTCGCTCGTGACCCTCAGCCGCTACACGAAGGTGTGACCGTGGCCCGTCGTCGTCTGCCTGCCGTGCTCGCCGCGTTCGCGCTCGTGGCGGGGATCGCCGTCGCGTCTCCCGCGCTCGCCGACCCGATCGACGACCGCCGCAAGGCTGCCGAGCAGCGAGCGGCCGCGAACGCGAAGGCGCAGGCCGACGCCGAGGCGGCGATGGAGGGTCTCGACGCGAACCTGCAGGCCACCGCCAGCAGGCTGCTCGACCTGCAGGCGCAGATCCCCGCGGCCCAGGCGAAGCTCGACGAGGCGAAGGCCGCGCTCGAGAAGGCGCAGCGCGAGGCGGCGCTCATCGCCGCACGGCTCGTCGACGCCCAGGAGCAGCAGGTCACGCTCTCCGCGAAGATCCAGACGGACACCGACGAGGCCGCCAAGATGCGCGCGGCGATCGGGCAGATGGCGCGCGAGGCGTACCGCGGCGGGGGAGAGGTGTCCGGCGTCAGCGTCATCCTCGACGCGCAGAGCACCGAGGACTTCGTCCAGAAGTACGGGCTCGTCTCGACCGCGCTGCGCACGCAGGCGCAGGTGCTCGACGCGCTCAAGGCCGCCGAGGCCAGCAACCGCAACGCGCAGGCGCGGCTCGACGCGGTCGAGGACCGCATCGCCGAGCTCAAGGCCGAGGCCGACCAGAAGGTCGTCGAGGCCGACCAGGCGCGGGAGGCCGCCGCGGACGCGAAGGCCAGTCTCGACGCGCTCGTCGCCGAGCAGCAGGCGCAGCAGGCGTCGCTCGAGTCGCAGAAGTCCGCGCTCGCCGCCGCGCTCGCGCAGATGGACGCCGAGGCCAAGGCCATCGAGAACGAGCTGCGCGCCGCGATCGAGGCGCAGCGCGCACGCGACGCCGCCGCCGGCAGGCCGCAGCCCGCACCCGGGCCCGTCGGCGGAGGCCTGTTCGGCAACCCCACGAGCATCAGCCCGATGTACGTGACCTCCGAGTACGGCATGCGGCTGCACCCGACCCTCGGCTACGTGCGCCTGCACGCCGGGATCGACCTGCGCACCTACTGCAACACCAAGGTGTACGCGGGCCGCGCCGGCACCGTCACCTGGGCGAAGACGCGCTTCGGGTTCGGCAACCAGGTGATGATCGACAGCGGGTTCGTCAACGGCAACGCCGTGTCCGCGTCGTACAACCACCTCACGTCGTTCGCGGTGTCGACGGGCCAGCGCGTCGAGCGCGGGCAGCTCATCGGCTACTCGGGCAACACCGGGACGTCGGCCGCGTGCCACCTGCACTTCGAGGTGTACGTCAACGGCGCGACGACGAACCCGCGGCCGCTGCTCGGCCTCTGACGGTCCGGCGGCTCCCGTCCGCTGCGCCGGTGGCGTAAAGCGGTGGTGGGCACCGGGGCGGCGGGTAGGCTGCTGCGGCACTGCTGAGCCGCGGGCGGCGTCCGTCGCCCCGCTCGACGAACGACGGACGGAGGCCGGGACGTGGCCAAGGAGACAGGGCGCAAGCTCGTGGCCGCGAACCGCAAGGCCCGGCACGACTACACCATCGAGGACGTGTTCGAGGCCGGCGTCGTCCTCACCGGCACCGAGGTCAAGGCGCTCCGCGCCGGGCGCGCGTCGCTCGTCGACGGCTGGTGCGAGATCGAGGGGTCCGAGGCCTACCTGCACGGCGTGCACATCCCCGAGTACTCGCAGGGCACCTGGACCAACCACGCCCCGCGGCGCAAGCGCAAGCTGCTGCTGCACCGCGAGGAGATCGACCGGCTCGAGTCCCGCACGCGCGAGAAGGGCCACACGATCGTGCCGCTCGCGCTGTACTTCCTCGACGGCCGCGCGAAGGTCGAGATCGCGCTCGCCCGCGGCAAGAAGGACTGGGACAAGCGGCAGGCCCTGCGCGAGCGGCAGGACAACATGGAGGCGCAGCGCGCCATGCGGGAGCTCCGCGACCGCTGAGACGTGGTCCTTCTCACCCGTCCGGACGCGTCCCTCGCCGTGCGTCCGCACGTGCGCGCGACGACGATCGGGGCATGACCACGAGCGCTGCCCGCACCACCCCGGCGCTCCCGTGGGCGATCGAGCAGCACGGCAGCCCCCGTGGGACGACGACGCAGGTGCTCGTGCACGGCATCGGCGTCTCCGCCCGCTACTTCCGCCCCCTCGCACGCGCCCTCGCCGCCGACACCTCCGTGCTCGTGCCGGAGCTCCCCGGGTTCGGCCGCACGCCCCGCCCGGACGAGGCGCCCAGCATCACCGAGCTCGCGGACGGGCTCGTCGAGCAGCTCGCCGCGCACGGCGTCCGTCGCGCCGTCCTCACCGGTCACTCGATGGGCGCGCAGGTCGTGGCCGAGGCCGCGCGCCGGCATCCCGACGTCGCGGAGCGCGTCGTGCTGCTCGGGCCGGTCGTCGACCCGACCGCGCCCACCGCCATCGCGCAGGCCCTGCGTCTCGCACGGGACTCCGTGCACGAGCCGCTCCGCGCGAACGCGATCGTCTTCACCGACTACCTGCGGGCGGGCGTGCGGTGGTACGCCCGGCAGCTGCCCCACATGCTCGACTTCGCGACCGACGCCGCGGTCGCCGAGATCCGCTGCCCGGTGGTCGTCGTGCGCGGCGCGCACGACCCGATCGCGACCGACGCGTGGGTCCGACGGCTCGCCGACACCGCCCCCGACGGCCGCGCGCTCGTCGTGCCGGAGGCCGCGCACGTCGTGCAGTACGTCCAGGCGGCTGTCGTCGCCGAGATCTGCCGCGGCGGGACGTCGAGCGGGGCTCACGGGGTCCGGCCGTGACATCCTCGCCGCCGCCGCCGCCGCCGCCGCCGCCGGACCGGCCCGGGAGCGACGCCCTCGGCCGCGCCCTGCCGGGTGACGTCGTGCGGCGCACCTGGTGGCGCGTCGCCGACTACGCCTACGCGGGGTGGTACCAGGTGCTCGGCGTGCTGCACCCCGGCGAGCCCGACCGCTACCTGCAGCCCTACCGGCCGACGACGCCCGAGGTCGTGCTCGTGCCCGGCGTCATGGAGCCGTGGCCGTTCCTCCAGCCGCTCGCGCACCGGCTCTTCCAGGCCGGGCACCCCGTGCACGTCGTGCCCGGCCTCGGCTACCACGTGCAGGACCTCGCCGAGGCCGCCCGGGTCGTCGCCGAGCTGATCCTCGACCGCGACTTGCGCGACGTCGTCGTCGTCGCGCACTCCAAGGGCGGGCTCGTCGGCAAGCGGCTGCTCAGCGAGCCCGCCGTCGCCGACCGGGTGTGCGGCGTCGTCGCCGTCGCCACGCCGTTCGCCGGTTCGCGGCTCGCGCGCCTCCTCCCGCTGCGGTCCATCCGCATCTTCCGGCCCGACCACCCCGACATCGTCGGGCTCGCGCGCGTCGTCGACGTCGACGAGCGAATCGTCTCCGTCTTCTCGCGCTGGGACCCGCACGTGCCCGAGGGGTCGATGCTCGCCGGCGCGCAGAACGTCGAGCTGCGGACGCCGGGTCACTTCCGCGTCCTCGCCGACCCGGACCTGCCCGACGCGGTCCTCGACGCGGTCCGCCGCTTCGCTCGCTGACCCCCGGGCGGAGGCGTCCCTGCCGGCGGACCGTCGGCGTCAGCGCGTCCCGAGGATCTCCGCGAGGTCGAACGTCACCGGCGTCTCGAGCTGCGCGTACGTGCACGACTCGGGGTCGCGGTCCGGGCGCCAGCGGCGGAACTGCGCCGTGTGCCGGAACCGGTCACCCTCCATGTGGTCGTACGCGACCTCGACCACGAGCTCGGGCGACAGCGGGACGAACGACAGGTCCTTCGTCGCGTTCCAGCGGCTCACCGCCCCCGGCAGCCGGTTGCCCGCGTGCGCCTCGGCGTCCGCCCAGCGACCCCACGGGTGCTCCGCGAGGGACACGTCCCGGTACGGCGCGAGGTCGTCGAGCAGCGTCTTGCGCCGCGCCATCGGGAACGACGCGCTCACGCCCACGTGCTGCAGGTCGCCCGCCTCGTTGTACAGCCCGAGCAGCAGCGACCCCACGACGTCGCCGGACTTGTGCCAGCGGAACCCCGCCACCACGCAGTCCGCGGTCCGCTCGTGCTTGATCTTGAACATGGCCCGCTTGTCCGGCTGGTACGTGCCGTCGAGCGGCTTCGCGACGACCCCGTCGAGTCCCGCACCCTCGAACCGGGTGAACCAGTCCTGCGCCTCCGCGAGGTCGCCCGTCGCGGGCGTCACGAAGACGGGGTCGTGCGCGTCCTTCAAGGCGTCCACGAGCGCCGCACGCCGCTCGCCGAACGGGCGCTGCGTCCAGTCGTCGTCGCCCAGCGCCAGCAGGTCGAACGCCACGAAGCTCGCGGGCGTCGTCCCGCTCAGCAGCTTCACGCGGCTCGCCGCCGGGTGGATGCGCTGCTGCAGCGCGTCGAAGTCCAGCCGGTCGCCGGTGACCACGACGATCTCCCCGTCGAGCACGCAGCGCTCCGGGGTGTTCGCCTTGATCGCCTCGACGAGCTCCGGGAAGTAGCGCGTCATCGGCTTCTCGTTGCGGCTGCCGAGCTCGACCTCGTCGCCGTCGCGGAAGACGATCGTCCGGAAGCCGTCCCACTTCGGCTCGACGTGCCCCACGTCGGGGATCGCAGGGACGGACTTCGCGAGCATCGGCGCGACGGGCGGCATCACGGGCAGGCGCATGGGCCCATCGTGCCCGCCCCCGCCCACACCGGCCGGACGAACGGGTCTGCGCGCGTCGCGCGACCTCAGGCATCGTCCGGCTGCCCGCGGCTCTCGGCTGTCTTCCCTGGTCAGCTCGTCAGCCGGATGCGCAGGGCACGGGCGCTACCGAGGGAGGCCCGCCGGACGCTTCCGAATCGCTTCGCACGGAACCCGCCAAATCGGCCCGCAGACAGTCATCGACCCGTTAACATCCGACGCCGAGGGGTGTGTCTCTCGGGAGCAGCATGACGGTGCGCCAGTACGCCGTCGTGCTGCCGGGCGCACCCTTCACTCGTGTCTGCACCACGTTGCTGCACGTCAGCGCGCACGTCCCGGAGGACGTTCGGGCTGAGGCGGGCCGCGACGGAGCGCTGAGCACGGGGTGCATGCACGGCTTGATGAGTGCGACCGCTGTGACAACGTCTGTCACAACGTCGCTCCGGAGGGGGATTCTGTGGCGCGCTGGGGGATGCGGTCGTCGGTCGCCGGTGTGGTGGCAGTCGTGCTCGGTCTCACGCTGGGGGGCGCTCCCGCCGCCGCGGCGGACCCGCCGGTGGCTGGGGGTGACCGGACATGGGTCGTGTCCCTCCTGGGGGCGGGGACGCCGTCGGTACGGCGCGCAGCCGAGACCGCGCTCCTCGGGTCCGACGCCGATCTCCGGGCGTTCGTCGACGCCGGCTTCGACCAGGCGCTCGCCGCCGACTACCGCGCCTCCGCGCAGGTGCTCGCGAGCACCGACGGCCCGGCCCTGAAGAGCGCCGCGCAGGCAGCCCTGGCCGGGGCCGACGAGGCGTTGCGCACCTTCGTCGACGGCGGCTTCACGACGGCGTGGAACGCCGACGAGCGGCTGCGCGTGGCGCGCGCCCTCGACGCGGGC
>NZ_JAAXOY010000130.1 GCF_012396155.1 Cellulomonas septica
CTGGCGCTGCGCTTGGAGCGCTCGCAGGCCAACGCGGCCGAGATCGCCCGCCGCCTCGCCGCGCACCCGGGGGTCGCGCAGGTGCGCCACCCGAGCCTGCCCGACGACCCCGGGCACGCGCGCGCGGCGGCGCAGATGGACGGCTTCGGCTCGATCATCGGCCTGCGACCGCACGGCGGTGTCGCGGCCGCCGAGGCCCTCGTCGCCGCGGTGCGGCTGTGGGTACCCGCGACGAGCCTCGGCGGCGTGGAGTCGAGCCTGGAGCGGCGCCGCCGGTTCCCGCTGGAGACCGTCACCGTGCCCGAGGACCTGCTGCGGCTGTCCGTCGGGATCGAGGACGTCGAGGACCTGTGGCGCGACCTCGCGCAGGCGCTGGACGCCGCCACGGCGGGCTGAGGAGACCACGCCCGGAGTCCTCCGCGGCGGGAGCAGCGGGGACCTGCGGCCGTCGCGACGTCGGCCGACGAGCCCGCGCGGCGCAGGCTGGTGCCGGCAGAGACGTCGCGACAGGCGTCGATCCGGCGGCGGTCGCGTGCCGGCGCAGCCGGGTGCCCGTCCGGGACGCCCGGACGGGTCAGGCGCCCTCGGCCTTGTGGGGGCGTGCGAGCAGCAGCGGGGCGAGCTGGTCGACGGGCAGCCCCTCGTGCAGCACGCGGACCACGGCGTGCGTGATGGGCATCTCGACGCCGAGCGACGTCGCGAGCTCCAGGACAGACCGGCACGACTTCACGCCCTCGGCGGTGCCGCCGGTCGCGGCGATCGCCTCGTCGAGCGACATGCCGCGGCCGATGTGCCCGCCGAGCGTGTGGTTGCGCGAGTCGGGGGACGCGCACGTCGCCATGAGGTCGCCCATGCCCGCGAGGCCGGGGAACGTCTCGGCGTCGGCCCCGAGCGCGAGCCCGAGGCGCGTGATCTCGACGAGGCCGCGCGTGATGACGGTCGCCATCGTGTTGTAGCCGAGCCCGCGCCCCTGCGAGATGCCGACCGCGAGCGCGATGACGTTCTTCACCGCACCGCACAGCTCGACGCCGACGACGTCGGGGTTCGTGTAGGGGCGGAAGTACGCCGACGCGCACGCGCGCGCCACCAGGCGTGCGGTCTCGTCGCTCGTCGACGCGATGACGGTGGCCGTCGGCTGGCGGCGCGCGATCTCCCGCGCGAGGTTCGGGCCCGACACGACGGCCACGCGCGACGCGTCGATCGCCAGGGCCTCGGCGACGACCTCGCTCATGCGCTGGTCGGTCGAGAGCTCGACACCTTTCATGAGCGACACGACGACCGTGCGCGGCCCGACGGCGTCGCGCAGCGGCTCGAGCACGGTGCGGGCCTGCTGCGACGGCACGGCGACCGCGACGACGTCGGCGCCCCGGACGGCGGCGTGCGCGTCGGTGGTCGCGGTGATCCGCCACGGCAGCTCGATGCCCGGCAGGTACGCCTCGTTGCGGTGCTCGTCGGCGATCTGGCGGCACGTCTTCTCGTCACGGCCCCAGACCGTCACGTCGCAGCCCGCGTCGGCCATCACCGCGGCGAACGTCGTCCCCCAGCTCCCCGCGCCGAGGACGGTGGCGCGCAGCCGCGGGGCCGCGGGCTCGTCGGGCGGCAGCAGGTCGGCCGTCACGGCACCTCCGGACGCGGTGCGGCGTCCCCGCCGGCGCCCGCGTCGCGCGGGGCGTTCGGCTTGCGCATGTCGTAGCGGACCGTCGGCGCCTGCTCGGCGCGCAGGTCCTCGAGCAGCGCCGTGATGGCGGCCATGACGCGCTCGGTCGCCTCGCGCAGCGTCGCGTTGTCCTGCGGGCGGTCGTACAGGTCGTCGAGGTCGACGGGAGGCCCGGCGACGACGGAGACCTTCTTCGGCGGGATCGGCTTGAGCAGCTTCTTGTACCGGCCGAGCAGGTTCTGCGGACCCCACTGCGCGACGGGGATCACGGGTGCCCGGGTCGTCAGCGCGAGCCGCGCGACACCCGTCTTGCCGACCATGGGCCACAGCTCGGGGTCACGCGTGAGCGTCCCCTCGGGGAAGACCGCGACACACGCCCCGTCGTCGATGGCCGCGATGGCCGACTGCAGCGACTCCCCCGCCGCCGCGGTGTTGCGGTGCACCGGGATCTGACCCGTCGCGAGCAGCACCTTCCCCAGCACCGGGACCTTGAAGAGCGACGCCTTCGCGAGGATCTTCGGCGTGAAGCCGTTGTCCCACAGGAAGTGCGCGAACGTCAGCGGGTCGATGTTCGTCATGTGGTTCGACGCGACGATGACGCCACGGTCGCGGGGCATGTGCTCCACGCCGCGCCAGTCGCGCTTCGTCATGGCGAGCAGCGGCGGGCGCAGGATGAAGGCGACGACGCGGAAGGCGCGGGGCGAGTTCGGCGGCGGCGGCACGGGAGGGGATGCTACCGGGACTCAGTCGCGGCTGAACTCGGCGCCCAGCGCCTCGAGCTTCTGCGTGAACCGCTCGTAGCCGCGGTCGATGAGGCTGATGCCCCGGACGGCCGACGTGCCCTTGGCGGTCAGGGCCGCGATGAGGTGGCTGAACCCGCCGCGCAGGTCGGGCACCTCGATGTCGGCCGCGGCCAGCGGCGTCGGGCCGCTGATGACCGCCGAGTGGAAGAAGTTGCGCTGGCCGAACCGGCACGGCCGTCCGCCCAGGCACTCCTTGTAGACCTGGATCGTCGCGCCCATGCCGACGAGCGCGTCGACGAAGCCGAACCGGTTCTCGTACACCGTCTCGTGCACGATCGACAGGCCCTTCGCCTGCGTGAGCGCGACCACGAGCGGCTGCTGCCAGTCCGTCATGAAGCCGGGGTGGACGTCCGTCTCGAGCGTGATCGACCGCAGGTCGCCGCCCGGGTGGAAGAACCGGATGCCGTCGTCGTCGACGTGGAACTCGCCGCCGACCTTGCGGAACGTGTTGAGGAACGTCGTCATCTCGGGCTGCGTCGCGCCGCGGACGTACACGTCGCCGCCCGTCGCGAGCGCGGCCGACGCCCACGACGCGGCCTCGATGCGGTCCGCGAGCGCGGTGTGCTGGAAGCCGACGAGCCGGTCGACGCCCTCGATGCGGATCACGCGGTCGGTGTCGACCGAGATGATCGCGCCCATCTTCTGCAGGACGTTGATGAGGTCCATGATCTCGGGCTCGATCGCCGCGCCCGAGAGCTCGGTGATCCCCTCGGCACGGACTGCCGTCAGCAGCAGCTGCTCGGTCGCGCCGACGCTCGGGTACGGGAGCGCGATCTTGGTGCCCTGGAGGCGGCGCGGTGCGCGGATGTGGATGCCGTTGTCCTGCTTGTCCACGACCGCGCCGAACTGCCGCAGGATGTCGAGGTGGAAGTTGATGGGCCGGTCGCCGATGCGGCAGCCGCCCAGGTCGGGGATGAACGCCTCCCCCAGGCGGTGCAGCAGCGGGCCGCAGAACAGGATCGGGATGCGGCTCGACCCCGCGTGCGCGTCGATGTCGGCGACGTGCGCGCTCTCGACGTCGGTCGGGTCGAGGTGCAGGACGCCCGCGTCCGCGTCGGCGTCGACCTTCACGCCGTGCAGCTCGAGCAGCCCGGTCACCACGGCGACGTCGCGGATCTGCGGGACGTTGCGCAGCACGCTCGGCGTCTCGCCCAGCAGCGCCGCCACCATCGCCTTGGAGACGAAGTTCTTCGCACCGCGGACGGTGATCTCGCCCGACAGGGGGTTGCCCCCGTTGACGTACAGCAGATCGCTCATGGTCCTCATCGTCTCCCACGCCGAGGCGTGCTCCTGACCGGACGCGGCGCGTCGCGCCGCCCGTCCCCAAACCTTCACAACCGGCCCACCGCGCACGGACGCCGTCCGTCGGGCGACTCGTGGACCCGGCCCGAGGGGAGAACCGCGGCGGTGCGCCCCTTCTTCCCGAGGGCCTGGGGCTCACGGTAGCCATCCCGGGGCGCGGATGCGTGACGTTCGTCCCGTTCGCCCCCGGATGCCGGGCCCGCCGTGCACGGACGGGTGGTGGTCCCGGGCGCGCGCCGGGCCGTCCGGGCGAGGCGTCCGGACGCGCCGGAGGCCGGCGGGACGTCGTCGACGGTCCCACCGGCCTCCGGTGCGTGCGGTCCGCGTGGTCTCAGTCCGGGCGGCCGATCGTGACCGGCACGGGACGTGCGGCCTTGATCTCGACCGGCGGCAGGTGCTTGGCGGGCAGCGTGCGCGGGCGCCACGGCTCACGCGTCTGCTCGAACTCGCTGATCTCGTCGGCGTGCTGGAGCGTCAGGCCGATGTCGTCGAGGCCCTCGAGCAGCCGCCAGCGCGTGTAGTCGTCGACCTGGAACGGCACCACGACGTCGTCGCACGTGACGGTCCGCGACTCGAGGTCCACGGTCACCTCGGTGCCCGGGCGGGTCTCGAGGATCTTCCAGATGAGCTCGATGTCCTCCTGCGCGACCTGTGCGGCGAGCAGCCCCTGCTTGCCCGAGTTGCCGCGGAAGATGTCCGCGAACCGCGCCGAGATCACGACGCGGAACCCGTAGTCCTTGAGCGCCCACACGGCGTGCTCGCGGGACGAGCCGGTGCCGAAGTCCGGGCCGGCCACGAGGACCGAGCCGTTCTTGTACGCGTCCTGGTTGAGCAGGAAATCCGGGTCGCCGCGCCAGGCCGCGAACAGCGCGTCCTCGAAGCCCGTGCGCGTCACGCGCTTGAGGTAGACGGCCGGGATGATCTGGTCGGTGTCGACGTTGCTGCGGCGCAGCGGGACCCCGACGCCGGTGTGCTGGGTGAACTTCTCCATGACGGTGCTTCCTTCTGCGATCGCGGGTCGGGTCAGACCGACTGGAGGTCCGTGAGCGGGCTGCCGTCGAACGCCCTCGGGTCCTCGCCGAGGTCCGAGATCGACGAGAGCGTGCCGCGGATGGCCGTGGCGGCGGCCACGAGCGGCGACACGAGGTGCGTGCGGCCGCCCTTGCCCTGGCGACCCTCGAAGTTGCGGTTCGACGTGGACGCCGAGCGCTCCCCCGGCGCGAGCTGGTCGGGGTTCATGCCGAGGCACATCGAGCAGCCGGCGTTGCGCCACTCGGCGCCGAAGTCGAGGAAGATCTTGTCGAGCCCCTCGGCCTCGGCCTGGAGCCGGACGCGCGCGGACGCCGGGACGACCAGGACGCGCACGTCGTCGGCCTTGTGCTTGCCCTGGACGACCTTGGCGACCGAGCGGAGGTCCTCGATACGGCCGTTCGTGCACGAGCCGATGAAGACCGTGTCGACCTTGATCTCGCGCAGCGGCTGACCCGGCGTGAGGCCCATGTACTCGATCGCGCGCTCGGCCGCGACGCGCTCGTTGGCGTCGGCGATCTGCTCCGGGACCGGGACGGCCGCCGACAGCGGCAGGCCCTGGCCCGGGTTGGTGCCCCACGTGACGAACGGCTCGAGGTCCGCCGCCTCGAGGACGACCTCCTCGTCGAACGTCGCGTCGTCGTCGGTGCGCAGCGTGCGCCAGTACTCGACGGCCGCGTCCCAGTCGGCACCCTCCGGTGCGTGCGGGCGGCCCTTGAGGTACTCGAAGGTCGTCTCGTCGGGCGCGATCATGCCCGCGCGCGCGCCGGCCTCGATCGACATGTTGCAGATGGTCATGCGGGCTTCCATCGACAGCGAGCGGATCGCCTCGCCGCGGTACTCCAGGACATACCCCTGGCCGCCGCCGGTCCCGATCTTGGCGATGATCGCCAGGATGATGTCCTTGCTGGTCGCGCCCGGGGGAAGCTGGCCGTTCACCGTGATGGCCATGGTCTTGAACGGCGCGAGCGGGAGCGTCTGGGTCGCGAGCACGTGCTCGACCTCGCTCGTGCCGATGCCGAACGCGAGCGCGCCGAACGCGCCGTGGGTCGACGTGTGCGAGTCGCCGCAGACGACCGTCAGGCCGGGCTGGGTGAGCCCGAGCTGCGGACCGACCTGGTGGACGATGCCCTGGTCGGCGTCGCCCAGCGAGTGGATGCGGACGCCGAACTCCGCGGCGTTGCGGCGCAGCGTCTCGATCTGGGTGCGGCTCGTCGTGTCGGCGATCGGCCGGTCGATGTCGAGCGTCGGGGTGTTGTGGTCCTCCGTCGCGAGCGTGAGGTCGGGGCGGCGGACCTGGCGTCCGGCCAGCCGCAGTCCCTCGAACGCCTGCGGGCTGGTGACCTCGTGCACCAGGTGCAGGTCGATGTAGAGCAGATCGGGTGCGCCTTCGGTGCCACGTCGCACGACGTGCGCGTCCCAGACCTTCTCCGCCAACGTGCCGGCCATGTTCTCGGTCCTCTTCTAGTTCGTCCGGGTGGGGGGTGTTCCCGGTTCCTGTTGCGTGCCTGCTTGCGTCTCAGCCTCCGAGACGCCAATATCGACCTATGGACAACTCTAGCGGAGTCGGCGTCCTGGACAAGGCCGCGTCGGTTCTCAGCGCTCTCGAGGCGGGCCCGGCGACGCTCGCACAGCTCGTGACCGCCACCCATCTTGCCCGCCCCACCGCCCACCGACTGGCCGTCGCCCTCGAGCACCACCGGCTCGTCGCGCGCGACATGCAGGGCCGCTTCGTGCTCGGACCGCGCCTCTCCGAGCTCGCCACGGCCGCCGGCGAGGACCGCCTGCTCGCCGCCGCGAGCCCCGTGCTGGCCGCGCTGCGCGACCACACCGGCGAGTCCGCGCAGCTCTACCGCCGCCAGGGCGACATGCGCATCTGCGTCGCCGCGGCCGAGCGCCCGATCGGCCTGCGCGACTCCATCCCGGTGGGCGCGACCCTCACGATGCAGGCCGGCTCCGCCGCGCAGATCCTGCTCGCGTGGGAGGAGCCCGACCGGCTCCACCGCGGGCTGCAGGGCGCCAAGTTCACCGCGACGATCCTGTCCGGCGTCCGCCGCCGCGGCTGGGCGCAGTCGGTGTCCGAGCGCGAGGTCGGCGTCGCGTCCGTGTCCGCCCCCGTGCGCGGGCCGTCGGGCCGGGTCGTGGCCGCCGTGTCCGTCTCCGGGCCGCTCGAGCGCCTCTCACGCCAGCCCGGGCGCCTGCACGCCGCCGCCGTCGTCTCCGCCGCGAACCGCCTGACCGAGGTCCTGCGCCGCACCGCCGAGTGACTCCCGCTCCCCCGTCCACGGACCCCCTCGCGAGCCGGCCGCGAGGGGGTC
>NZ_JAAXOY010000131.1 GCF_012396155.1 Cellulomonas septica
GGGCGGGCGGGAGCGTCAGGACGCAGCCGCCGACGGCGGAGCCACGGCAGGTCGTCGCGCGGCGGTGCGCCCGCCGGGCCGAGGCCGACGCCGCTCACGACCGCAGGCCGTGGTCGCGCAGGATGCCCGCGATCCCGTCGGCGTACCCCTGCCCGACGACCTTGAACTTCCAGTGCGGGCCGTTGCGGTAGAGCTCGGCGAGGACGAGGCCGGTCTCGGTGGACAGCGCGGGCGCGAGGTTCTCGGAGACGACGAGCTCGTCGTCCCCGGCGAGGTCGAGCACGCGGACGCGCGCCTCGCGGAGCTGCCCGAGCGAGCGGCGGTGGCCGAGGCCCTCGTTGATGTAGGCGACGACGACGATGCGCGCGACCTCGGGCGGCACGTCGCGCAGGTCGACCTCGATCTGCTCGAGGTCACCGGTGGACCGGGCCTTCTCGAGCTGCGCGACGGACAGGTCGGGCGACGTGAGCTGGTTGAAGAACACGACGTGCTCGCGCGAGAGCAGCTGGGTCGCGTCGTCGCACAGGAGGGTCGCGACGACGAGGTTGTCGACGAGCACGGTCTCGGGCGACGCGAGCGCGACGCCGACGACGACGCCGGTGAGGTGCGGGATCTCGCGCGTGAGGTTGGCGTTGCCGCCGCGGGGCATGGGTCGGGCTGCCATCAGGGGTCTGCTCACAGGTCCAGGTCGGAGCGGGCGAACTTCGTACGGAGGAACGCGCCCTGCGTCATGAGGGCGTCGGCGTCCTGGTGCTGCACGGCGTCGAGGGTGGCCGCGACGGACGTCGTGAGGGTGTCGATCTGGATCATGAGCGCCTGCGTCGGCGTCACGCCGCTCCCCCGCGGGACGTCGCGGAGCGACTCGTCGACGGCGAGGTACGAGCGCAGCGTCGTCGGCAGGTAGTCCGTCGCGGTGCCCTGCACGGACATCACGGCGTACACGTCGAGCGGGCGGACCTCGGAGGTGTCGACGACCTCGCGCAGCAGGTCGGTGAGGCGGCGCGCGTTGACGACGGCCGCGACGGGCAGGTCGCCCGACCGGGAGTTGACCAGCCGGACGACCTCCGCGACGGCACGGCGCAGCTCGGCGGGGCTGTCGCCGGACGCGACGGGCGGCTGCACGACGGCGACGGGCTCGTCACGGTCGCGCAGCCGCTGCCAGAACCCCCGGCGGCGACCGCCGCTCTCAGGACTCGAGCTCACGCCGGCGGGTGCGCTCCAGGTACGGCTGGGCGCGCTCGATCTGGCCCTCGAGGGCGGTGACGGTCTGCGCCATGGAGTCGACGGCCTGCGCGCGGAACGTGTCGAGCGCGTCCATCGTCTGGAAGACGTTGTCGAACGCGGCCTGCAGCTTCGCGACGTCGAGCGTCGCCTCGGACGCCTGCTGGTTGATCGCGGCGCCCTGGATCTTGAGCTGCTCGGACGTCGACTCGATGAGGTTCGAGGTGACGGTGTTGAGCGCGGTGATCTGGTCGAGCACGAGCTTCTGGCGCGAGAGCGCCTGCGCGACGATGACGGCGGTCCGCAGCGCGGCGACGGTCGTGGTCTGCGCGCGGTCGACGCCCTTGATGAGCTCGAGGTTGTTGCGGCGGACCAGGTCGAGCGCCATGTAGCCCTGCACGGACACGGCCATCTGCGTCATGAAGTCCTGGCGGCGCTGGCGCACGGGGAACAGCGCGTCGGCACGGACGGCGTCGGCGTCCTCCTGCCGGCCCGCGGCCTCGAGCTGCGCGATCTTCTCGACGAGCGCGTCGTCGAGGGCGGACGCGAGCGAGTTGTACTCGGCGAGCCGGCCCATCGCGGCCCACAGGTTCGCCTTCTCGGTCTCGATGGCCGCGTTGTCCTTGCGGAGCTCGTCCTGGCCGGACGCGAGGGCCTTGATGATCGCGTCGAGGTGCTGCTGTGCCGACTGGTACTTCGCGAAGTACTGGTCGATCTTCGAGCCGCCCGGGATCCACTTGAGGACCTTCTTGGCGCCCGTGAGGTCGGCCCGGTTCGGGTCGAGGTCCGTCACCGTGTTGCGCAGGTCGACGAGCGTGTTCGCGACGCGCGTCTGGGCGTCGCCGGTGTTCTTGCCCTTCACGATCGCGGCGGGACGGTCGAGCATGCGGCTCGACACCGTCGCGGCGGCGCGCATGTCCTGCTCGCCCATCGAGGTGATCGACGCGACCTTCTGGCTGAACGCGGGCGACTTGGCGTCGATCGCGGTGAGCTCGGCGACGAACGCGTTCGCCTTGGACCGCAGCTCGACCTGCTTGGCGTCCTCGAGCGGGACGGCGCCGACGGCCTGCTCCTCCTTGACCACGACAACCGCGGCGGGCGGCGTGAGGACGAGCGCACCGGGCGCCGGCGCCGCAGGCGCGGGGGCGGTGGGCGTCGACCCGAGGTCGAGCTCGGACATGGGGAGACCTCCAGGCAGGGCGTTCGGGCGGGTGGCCCGGCGCCGCCGGGCACGGGAACGACTCTAGGACGCGGCGGCGGTGCGTGTGCTCGTCCGGCCGGGCGGATCCTCCTGTGGACCGACGTGTGGGCGGGGTCCGCGTGGATAGCATCGCTCGGAACCCCGGCGCCGGATCGGTCGTTGGGATCGTCCGACGGGCGGGAGAGCCGCTCCCCCCGGTCCGCGAAGGAGGAGCACGTGTCTCTCAGCCTCACCAAGGGCGGGAACGTCAGCCTGACGAAGGCGGCGCCCGGGCTGACCGCGGTCGTCGTCGGTCTCGGCTGGGACCTGCGCACGACGACCGGTGACGACTTCGACCTCGACGCCTCGGCGATCGTCGTCGGCGCCGACGGCAAGGTCCTCTCGGACAAGCACTTCGTCTTCTTCAACAACCTCACGAGCGTCGACGGCTCCGTGCAGCACCTCGGCGACAACCTCACGGGTGAGGGCGAGGGCGACGACGAGCAGATCAAGGTCGACCTCGCGTCCGTGCCGGCCGAGGCGGACAAGATCGTCTTCCCGGTGTCGATCTACGACGCCGAGAACCGCCGCCAGACGTTCGGCCAGGTCCGCAACGCGTTCATCCGCGTCGTGAACCAGGCGGACAACGCCGAGCTCGCGCGCTACGACCTCTCCGAGGACGCGTCGACCGAGACGGCGATGGTCTTCGGCGAGCTGTACCGCAACGGCGCCGAGTGGAAGTTCCGCGCGGTCGGCCAGGGCTACGCGTCCGGTCTCGCGGGCATCGCCCGCGACTTCGGCGTCGGCGTCTGATGGGCGTCGTCCTCGCCAAGGGCGGCAACGTCTCCCTGACGAAGGAGGCGCCGAACCTCACGAAGGCGCTCGTCGGGCTCGGCTGGGACGTCCGCACCACGACGGGTGCCGGGTTCGACCTGGACGCCAGCGCGCTGCTCGTCGGCGCGAACGGCAAGGTCCTGTCGGACGCGCACTTCGTCTTCTACAACAACCTCTCGAGCCCGGACGGGTCCGTGACGCACACGGGCGACAACCGCACGGGCGAGGGCGACGGGGACGACGAGGCGATCGTGCTCGACCTGGCGGCGGTGCCCGCCGACGTCGAGCGGATCGTCTTCCCCGTCTCGATCTACGACGCACCCGCGCGGCAGCAGAGCTTCGGGCAGGTGCGCAACGCGTTCATCCGCGTCGTCGACCAGTCCGACGGCAACGAGCTCGCCCGGTACGACCTGTCCGAGGACGCCTCGACCGAGACGGCGATGATCTTCGGGGAGATCTACCGGCACGGCGTCGAGTGGAAGTTCCGCGCGGTGGGCCAGGGCTACGACACGGGCCTGGCCGGGATCGCGACGGACTTCGGCGTCCAGATCGGCTGACCCGCCGCACGGCCGGCCGCAGTCGCTCCTAGACTGCGGTCGGCCCTGCAGCGGTCACCCCCACCCCTTCACGAGATCGAGAGTCCCGTGTTCTTCCGCATCTTCGGCTGGTCGCTCGCCGTCACGCTCGTGTCGCTCGTCGTCGCGTTCTTCTACGGCGGCTGGAACGCCTTCGTGCTGTGCCTCATCCTCGGCGTGCTCGAGGTGTCGCTGTCCTTCGACAACGCGGTCGTCAACGCGAAGATCCTGGAGCGGATGAGCCCGTTCTGGCAGCGGATCTTCCTCACCGTCGGCATCGCGATCGCCGTCTTCGGCATGCGGCTCGTCTTCCCGCTGCTCATCGTGGGCATCACCGCGAACCTCAACCCGGTCGAGGCGATCTCGCTCGCGATGGAGAAGGGCGACCCGCACGAGCCCGGCACCTACGGGTACCTGCTCAACGAGGCGCACCCGCAGATCGCGGCGTTCGGCGGCATGTTCCTGCTCATGCTCTTCCTCGACTTCATCTTCGAGGACCGTGAGATCACCTGGCTGTCGTGGCTCGAGAAGCCGCTCGCCAAGATCGGCAAGCTCGACCAGCTGTCCGTCGTCGTCGGCGGCATCGCGCTCGTCCTCGCCGCGGAGCTCCTCGCGGACGACCCGGCGATCGTCATGGTCTCCGGCGTGCTCGGCATGATCACGTACATCGCGGTCAACGGGCTGGGCTCGCTCTTCAACGTGCCCGACGCCGCCGACGACGACGCGCCCGCCGAGGTCGAGGCCGTCGCCGACAAGACCGTCGCCGAGAAGTCCGGCCGCTCCGGCCCGACCGAGCTCGCGAAGGCCACCGGCAAGGCCGGCTTCTTCCTCTTCCTCTACCTCGAGGTCCTCGACGCGTCGTTCTCGTTCGACGGCGTCATCGGCGCCTTCGCGATCACGCCCGACCCGATCATCATCGCCCTGGGCCTCGGCTTCATCGGCGCGATGTTCGTCCGGTCGATCACCGTCTTCCTGGTCCGCAAGGGCACGCTGTCCGAGTACGTCTACCTCGAGCACGGCGCGCACTGGGCCATCGGTGCCCTCGCCGCGATCCTGCTGGTCAGCATCGGCTTCCACGTCGACGAGATCATCACCGGCCTCGTGGGCGTCGCGTTCATCGGTGCCGCGTTCGCCGCGTCCGTCCGCCGCAACCGTCGGGAGCGCGCCGCGCACCCGGGCGGTGCGGAGGGCGACCGCGAGCCGCAGCTGACGTCCACCCCCTGACGTCCTGACCCACCCGCCCCGTCGAAAGGCCGCACGTGTCCGTCAACCTCACCAAGGGCCAGACCGTCTCGCTCACCAAGTCCGACGGCGGCACCCTGACGCAGGTCCGCATGGGCCTCGGCTGGGACGCCATCAAGGTCAAGGGCCTGTTCGGGCGCGCGAAGGAGAAGTCGGTCGACCTCGACGCCTCGGCGCTGCTGTTCGACGCGAACGGTGCGCTCGTCGACCAGGTGTGGTTCAGCCAGCTCGCCAGCAAGGACGGCGCGGTGCAGCACACCGGCGACAACCGGACGGGTGCGGGCGACGGCGACGACGAGTCGATCCGCGTCGCGCTCACCGGCGTGAACCCCGCGGTGAAGACGCTCGTGTTCGTCGTGAACAGCTACACCGGCGAGACGTTCGCGCAGATCGAGAACGCGTTCTGCCGCCTGATCGACGAGACCACCGGCCAGGAGGTCGCCCGTTACGACCTGTCGGGCTCCGGCTCGCACACCGCGCAGATCATGGCGAAGGTGACGCGGGACGGCGCCGGCTGGAGCATGACGGCGCTCGGCGTCCGCACCAGCGGCCGCACGATCAAGGACATGCTGCCGGCGGTCTCGCAGGTCCTCTGACGGGCTGCCCGCCGCACGACCGCCGAGGGCGGGTCACCTTCCGGGGTGGCCCGCCCTCGGCGTGTCTCCGACTCGCCGGACGGCTGGTCGCGCCCGTGAGGGTCCCGCCCGCCGCGTCAGACGGTCTGCACCGGGCAGCGTGCGACCCCTGCCCGGCCGATCCGGGCGTCGGCGGTCACCAGGGTGCAGCCGTGGGCCTCGGCGGTCGCCACGTATCCGGCGTCATAGGTGCTCAGCGACGAGCGCAGCTCCCACATGCGCGGGATCAGGGGGGCGGTCGGTGCCGTCATGACGACCATCTGCGCGAGCGTCGCGACCGAGCGTTCGGCGCGTTCGGTGTCGAGCTTCTTGCCGAGCCACAGTCCGCGGATGACGCTGAGGACCTCGGTGTGCCAGTGCTCGGGTGCGACCCAGACGGGGTCGGCGGCGAGCACCGCGCGTGCCGCGAGGACGCGGGCGTCGGCCTCGACGTCGGCGAAGAGGAGTGCGACGACCGAGGCGTCCGGCACGATCACCGGGCGGCCGCGTCCGGTCGACCGCTCGTCAAGGCTCCGAGGACGTCGTCTCCGGTCACGCCGGTTCCGCTCGTCCATCCGGCAAGTCCTGCGACGAGCGCCTGGTTGCGGGCGAACGAGGCCTCCCGCAGCACGACGCGGAGCAGGTACGCCTGGAGCGACTGCCCCTCCTGACGCGCTCGCTCTGCCAGTGCGTCACGCACCTCGTCGGGCACGTCCCTGATCTGCAGCGCCACCATGCATGCAGTTTACATGCACGACGCTGCTGCGGGCCATGCGGTCGAGCCCGGCACGTCAGGTCTCCGCCGGGGCGAACCGCACCCCGCCCGACCCGACCGCGTTCTCCGCGGACCGCGCGGCGCGACCGATCGCCGCCCGGCGCGTCGCGTGGCGGCGGCGGAGCTCGGTGGGGATCGCGAGGGCGCGGCGGCGGGACGGCAGGAAGCGGAGGAAGAAGACAAGGCGCAGGATCCAGGCGAGCGGACCCGTGATGCTCAGACCCCAGATGTCCGCGACGCCGTGGCCGACGCCGAACGCGGCGCCCTGGCCGAGGCCGAGGTAGCGGAACGGTCGGCCCGGTCGGCTCTGGAGGGCGCGGGCGACGTTGCGACCCACCTGGTCGCCGGCCTTGATCGCCCACAGCGCGTTCGCGGGGACCGGCTCGTGCGTGCGCGGGTGCAGGACGCGAGCCGCGTCGCCTGCGGCCCAGACCCCGTCGCGGACCGTGAGGTCGGGCAGCGTGCGGAGCCGGCCGTCGTCGTCGCGCGCGAGAGGCTCGGTGCCGGGCAGGCGCACCGGGCGCTGACCCGTCGTCGCCAGGACCGTGCGCGTGCGGATGCGTGTGCCGTCGGACAGCGTGACGCCGTCGTCGTCGGCGGACGTCAC
>NZ_JAAXOY010000132.1 GCF_012396155.1 Cellulomonas septica
GTCCCGCCCGCGTCGACCAGCGCGCGGCGAGGAGCTGCGGCGGTCGGCCGCCGTCGGTCCCGCGCGTCCGGCATGGAGGCGCTGGAGTCAGCCGGCCTCGGGTGACGAACGCGCGGCGACCGGGCTCAGGGACGCCAGCCAGCGCTGCGCCTCGCGCGGGTGCCGCAGGCGGATCATCGCGACGTCGCCCGCGTCGTGCAGCGCCCCGTACTGGGCGCGGTACCGGGCGTGCTGCGTCCACGACCACAGCACGACGTTCTCGTCGGGGTCCCGGCGCAGCAGGTTGCGCAGCCGCTCCCGGTTGCCGTGCCACAGCTCCTGTCGCAGCAGCCCGCGACGCAGCGTCCGGGCGACGACGCGCCGCATGACGACACGACGCGGGTAGTCGAGCCAGACGAGCGCGTCGGCGTCGTCCAGGAGCCCCTGCCGGTGCGAGTTCCAGTTGCCGTCGGCGACCCAGCCGTCGCGCGCCCCGGGCGAGGCGAGGAAGTGCCGGACGATCGCGTGCGCCTCGGGAAGGTCGCGCTTCGTCCACTCCTCGGCCCAGAACACCGCGTCGAGCTCGAGGTGACCGACCCCCAGGCGCGCGGCGGCCGCACGCGCGAGGGTCGTCTTGCCGGAGCCGGTGTTGCCCACGACGCGCAGCCGGCGGAGGGCGGGTTCGGGCATCCGCCGATGCTCCCACGCACCGGCGACCGCGGTCAGGGGGTGATCGACCAGCGGCCCTCGTTGAGCACCTGCGCGAGCGAGTGCAGGCGGGCGTTGGTGAACAGGTCGTCGACGAGGACCACCTGCCCGGCGCTGTCCGCGAGCGGCACCTTCCAGTTCGGGTACTCCTGGTCCGTGCCGGGCTGGTTCTGCGCGCGACGCTCCCCCACGGCGTCGGCGAGCGACACCCCGACGAGCACGGACGGCGTCGCGAGGACGTACCGGTGCATCGCCTCGACGATCTCGCGCTCCGACGGGTCGTCCCCGAGCAGGTCGCGCGCACGCAGCGCGGCGAGCATGCGGTCACGTTCGGCCGCGGCTGCCGCCCGGACGGTCGCGACGGGCTCGGTGAGCAGACCGAGACGTTCTCGGATCGCGACGTGCTCGCCCGCGAGGTAGCCGGCGGTCGGGGGCAGGTCGTGCGTCGTGACAGTCGCGAGGACGAGCTCGCGGTAGTCCTCGGGCGCGAGCGGGTCGCCGTTCATGTCGCGCTCGAACCACAGGACCGACGTGCCGAGGATGCCGCGCTCGGACAGGTAGTCCCGGACCCACGGCTCGACGACGCCGAGGTCCTCGCCGATGACGATCGCACCGGCGCGGTACGCCTCGAGCGCGAGGATGCCGACGAGCGCCTCGTGGTCGTACCGGACGTAGGCGCCCTCGGACGGCGTCGCGGCGCCCTCGGGCACCCACCACAGGCGGAAGAGGCCGAGCACGTGGTCGATGCGGATCGCGCCCGCGTGCCGCAGCACGGTGCGGAGCATGTCGCGGTAGGGCCGGTAGGCGGCGCGCGCGAGGGCGTCGGGCTGCCACGGCGGCTGCGACCAGTTCTGGCCCTGCTGGTTGTACATGTCGGGCGGCGCACCGACGCTCGCGCCGCGCGCGAGCACCTCCCCGAGGGACCACACGTCGGCGCCCTGCGGGTGCACGCCGACGGCGAGGTCGTGCATGATCCCGATCGTCATCCCGTTGTCGAGCGCGGCGCGGTGCGCGTCGGACAGCTGCTCGTCGGCGACCCACTGCAGCCAGCGGTGGAAGGTCACGCGCTCGGCGAGCTCGACACCGGCCGCGGCCACCGCGTCGGAGCCCGGGTCGAGCAGCTCGGCGGGCCACGTGCGCAGGTCCGGCCCGTGCTTCTCCGCGAGCGCGCACCAGAGCGCGAACGTGTCGAGCCCCGGACCCTGCTCCTCGACGAACGCGTCGAAGGCCGCCTGGCGCGCGGCGGACCGCTCGAACGCGAAGACCACCTCGAGCGCGGCGCGCTTGGCCGTCCACGCCGCGTCGCGGTCGATCGGGCCCGGGTCGCTGTCGAGCGCGATCGCCTGCTCGCCCGCCCACTCGACGAGCGTCCGGTCGGCGGCCGACAGGTAGGCGGCCTCCGGCACCTCCTCGACGCGCAGGTACAGCGGGTTGACGAACCGCCGGGTGGTCGGCAGGTAGGGCGACGGCGTGAGCGGGACCTGCGGCTCCGCGGCGTGCAGCGGGTTGATGAGCAGGAAGTCGGCGCCGCGGCGGGCCGTCATCGCGCCGAGGTCGGCGAGGTCGACCAGGTCGCCCACCCCCCACGAGCGGCGCGACCGCACCGAGTAGAGCTGCGCCATGAAGCCCCACGCGCGCCCCGCGTCGAGCGTGTCGGGCAGCTCCAGGCGGTCCGGGGTGACGACGACGGCGCTGCGGGCGTTCGCGCTCGGACCCTCGGCGTGGATCTCGTGCCAGCCGAGCGGCAGGTCCGCGGGCAGGGTGAACGTGGCACGCCCCACGAGCCGGCCGTCGACCGAGCGGGGCGGTACGGGGACGTCGGCCTGCGTGACCTCGCGTCGGCCGCCGCCGACCTCCGGGTCGAGCTCGAGCCAGACGTCGACGGCGTCCTCGTGCGTCACGTGCACGGGCACGTGCGCCTGGCGGCCCTCCCGGACGACGACGACCGGCGGGAGCGTGCGCCGCCACGGCTGGTCCTCGCGGTGCGCGAGCGCGAGCTCGATCCGTTCCGGCGACGACGCGTCGACCCCGAGCGCCTTCAGGACGCCCTGCAGGGTCGCGGCCGACGCGATCTTGTGCTGCCCGTCGAACCCCCAGTAGTCGGGGGTGATGTCGTAAGCGGCCGCGAGGCGCAGGAGCGCGTCGGAGGGGGTCTGCTGGTCGTCGGCCACGCACCGATCCTGCCAGAGGCCCCCCGCGGAACGCAGGACGAGAGGGCGCGCCGACCAGCGGCGACACCGGTGCACCCGGGGGTCGTGAGCGCCGGCCGACGCGTGCGGGCGCCGGACGCGGGCGGTCAGGAGCGCGTCGTAGCCTTGCGGACCATGACGGCCCCTGCACTGCGCCCCTACCCGTCCGCCCACCGCCTGGATCTCGTCGAGGACCTGCACGGCCACCGTGTCGCCGACCCGTACCGCTGGCTCGAGGACGCCGACGACGACGCGACCCGCACGTGGTCGCAGGCGCAGGACGATTTGTACGCCGACTACCGCCAGGCGCTCACGGCCCGGGTCGGCGACGGCCCCTGGTCCGCGGAGCGGCTCACGACCCGGCTGCGCGAGCTGCTCGGCGCCGGTGTCGTCGGTGCTCCGGCCTGGCGCGGCGACCGGTACTTCTTCGTGCGCCGCACCGGCGAGCAGGAGCACGCGGTCGTGCTGGTCTCCGAGCCCGACTCGGACGCCGAGGGCGGTCGTCGTGAGCGCGTGCTGATCGACCCCGTCGCGCTCGACCCGGCGGGCACGACGACGCTCGACTCGTGGCAGCCGTCGAAGGAGGGCCGTCTGCTCGCGTACCAGGTGTCGCACGGCGGCACCGAGGAGAGCGTGCTCCACGTGCTCGACGTCGCGACGGGCGAGCTCGTCGACGGTCCCGTCGACCGCGCCCGCTACTCCCCCGTGGCATGGCTGCCCGGCGGTGAGGCGTTCTTCTACGTGCGCCGGCTCGCGCCCGACCTGGTGCCGGCCGACGAGCAGCAGTACCACCGGCGGGTCTGGCTGCACCGGGTCGGGACGTCGCCCGACGCGGACGTGCAGGTCTTCGGCGAGGGTCTCGACCTGACGAACTACTACGGCGTGTCCGTGTCCCGTGACGGCCGGTGGCTCATCGTGTCGGCGTCGGCGGGCACGGCGCCGCGGACCGACGTCTGGATCGCCGACCTCACCGCCGCGGGGGGCGTCGAGGCGCCGTCGTTCGTCGAGGTCGCGGTCGGGCTCGACGCGCAGACGGGCGCGTGGGTCGGGCGCGACGGGCGGCTGTACGTGCACACCGACCTGGACGCGCCGCGCGGCCGGGTCGCGGTGACCGACCCGACGAGCCCCGGCGTGCCGCACTGGCGCACGCTGCTCGCGGAGGACGGGACCGCGGTCCTCGAGGACGTCGCCTTCACCGACGGGGGCGGCGACGACCGCACGCCGACGGTGCTCGTCGCCTCCTGGCGCCGCCACACGGTGTCCGAGGTGACGTTGCACGACCCCACGACGGGTGCAAATCTGGGGGCGGTCGACCTGCCGGGCCTCGGCTCGGTGTCCGGGCTGGTCACGCGGCCCGACGGCGGCGGCGACGTGTGGTTCTCCTACACCGACCACACGGCCGTGCCGAGCGTGCAGCGCTTCGACGCGACGACCCGCACGACGTCGCTGTGGGCCGCCCCGCCCGGGACCGTCGCGGACGTGCCGCCGGTGCGCGCGCAGCAGGTCGAGGTCACGAGCGCCGACGGGACGGTCGTGCGCGCGTTCGTGCTCGCCCGGACCGACGCGCTCGACGCCGACGGACGACCGCTCGCACCGGCGCCGACGATCCTCTACGGCTACGGCGGCTTCCAGATCTCGCTCGACCCCGCCTACTCGGCCGCGACGCTCGCGTGGGTCGAGGCCGGCGGCGTGTACGTCGTCGCGAACCTGCGCGGCGGCGGCGAGGAGGGCGAGGACTGGCACCGGTCGGGCATGCGCGCGCACAAGCAGAACGTGTTCGACGACTTTCACGCCGTCGCGGACCACCTCGTCGCGGGCGGGTGGACGACCCCCGACCGGCTCGCGTGCTGGGGCGGGTCCAACGGCGGCCTGCTCGTCGGCGCGGCGCTCACGCAGCGCCCCGACCTGTTCGCGGCGGTCGTGTGCTCGGCGCCGCTGCTCGACATGGTGCGCTACCAGCGGTTCGGGCTCGGCGTGACGTGGACCGAGGAGTACGGCGACGCCGACGACCCCGTCGAGCTCGGCTGGCTGCTCGGGTACTCGCCGTACCACCGCGTCGTCGACGGCACCGCCTACCCGGCGACGCTGTTCACCGTGTTCGAGGGCGACACGCGCGTCGACCCGCTCCACGCCCGCAAGCTCGCCGCCGCGCTCCAGGCCGCGACGAGCGCCGACGTCGACCGGTCCCCCGTCCTCGTGCGCCGGGAGACCGGCGTGGGGCACGGCGCACGCGCGCTGTCACGCTCCGTCGCGCTGACCGTCGAGCAGCTGCAGTTCGTCGCCGACCGCACGGGGGCCGCCCGATGAGCCGCGCCCTCGCGCTCGCGGCGGCGCCCACGCCCAGCCCGTCCTCGTCGGACCCGGAGCTGCTGCCGGACGACAAGACGTCGCCCAACGCGTGGCTCGAGTGGTTCCTCGGCCTGCCGCTGCGGATCCTCATCATCGTCGCCGTCGGCAGCATCACCCTCGTGCTGCTCCGGCGCGCGATCCGCGGGGTGACCGACCACGTCGCCGACGGCACCCCGTGGTTCCAGCGGGGCGTCATGCGCCCGCTCGGCGACTCCGACGTCGCCCGCACCCTGCTGCGCGCCGCCGACCCGCTCGCGACCGCCCGCCGCGCGCAGCGCGCCCGCACGCTCGGGTCGGTCCTGCGGTCGACCGCCACGGTCGTCGTGGGGACGATCATGGTGCTGCTCATCCTCGCCGAGCTCGGCGTCAACATCGCGCCGTTCATCGCGTCCGCCGGCATCGTCGGCGTCGCCCTCGGCTTCGGCGCGCAGAGCCTCGTCAAGGACTTCCTCACGGGTCTGTTCATGCTGCTGGAGGACCAGTACGGCGTGGGCGACGTCGTCGACGTGGGGCCCGCGACCGGCACCGTGGAGGCCGTGACGCTGCGCGTCACCAAGATCCGCGACTCCGACGGGACGCTCTGGTACGTCCCCAACGGCACGATGCTGCGCGTCGGCAACAAGACGCAGGGCTGGGCGACGGCCGTCGTCGAGATCGACGTCGACTACTTCGCCGACCTCGACGAGGTGCGCACGCTCCTGCACGAGGCCGCGGCGCGCGTCGAGGCCGACCCGGCGCTGGGTGCGCACCTGCAGGGCGCGCCGACGATCACGGGCATCGAGCGGCTCAGCGCCGACGCGATCACGCTGCGGCTCAAGGTCCGCACGTCGCCGGCGATGCAGTGGGACGTGGCGCGCGCGCTGCGGACCGCGACGCGCGACGTGCTCGAGCGTGCCGGGGTGCCGCTCGCCGGTCAGCGCGACCTGCTCAAGGCCCACCGCGACGAGCTCGCCGGCATCGAGCCGTCCGCGCAGGCGGCCGAGCCCGACGAGGGTCAGGACGACCCGGACCAGGCCACCGGACCGCAGGACGAGGAGACGCAGGACGCGCCGCCCCCGCGCGACCCGCACGACACTCCCGTCCACGACGCCGTGGACCAGCGCGACGCGCGCCGTGCGGCACCGCCCGGCGACTCTGCCTGACGGTCACGGTCACCGGGCGCGTCGGTCCACGTCCGCCCGGTGACCCGGTGCCGGCGTCCGACCCCGGGAACGCCACCGGCCGGGCCGCAGGAGCGGTCCGGCCGGGAAGGTCGACAGGTCAGCGCAGCGACTCGAGCTCCGCCGCCAGGTTGTCGGCCTCGGGGCCGACGATCACCTGGACGATGTGGCCCGACCGCACGACGCCGAACGCGCCGCTGGCCTTGAGAGCCGTCTCGTCGACCAGGTGGGCGTCGCTGACCTCCACGCGCAGCCGCGTGATGCACGGCTCCAGGTCGACGACGTTCCCGTCGCCGCCCAGCGCAGCGAGGATCTGCTCTGCCTTGCTCATGGAACTCCCCAGGTCATCGGCGCCGGCCGGTCGGCGCGCGTCGTCAAGCCTAACCCCGCTCCGGCCACGGGGCTGGTGCGTGTCCGCTGGCCATCGGGCGCCCCGACGCATGAGACTGCCCTGCAACGTCGACGAGGAGGTCGCAGCACCGTGAGCCCCCACCCGCCCACCGTCGTCACCGGCATCGGGGTGGGCCCCGGCCGTGCCGTCGGGCCCGCGGCCTTCCTGCCCGAGCCCGTCGCCGAACCGCCCTCGGGACGCCGCCTCCCGCCCGGCAGCGACTACGCGGCGCAGGCCGCACGCGTCGGGGAGGCGT
>NZ_JAAXOY010000133.1 GCF_012396155.1 Cellulomonas septica
AGGGGCCCGGCACCGCCGGGCGAGCGTCCGCGTCCACCGGGCGCAGGACGGTCGGACGCGCAGCGGTGCCGGTGACCCGGACGAGGAGTGCCGGGCAGCACCGGTCAGGTCCGGTGGGGACGAGAGACGGCGAAGGCCCGATCCGCAGGGGGGACCGGGCCTTCGCCGTGCGTGCGCGGGGACGAGCCTCAGGCGGCGTCGTCCTCGACCGTCAGGTTCCGGGTCTTGTTCTGGTCGAGCAGGATCCCGGGGCCGTTCGTCGTCGAGATGGTCGCCTTGGTGATGTAGCGGCCCTTCGAGGCGGACGGCTTGAGACGCAGGATCTCCTCGAGCGCCGCCGCGTAGTTCTCCACCAGGTTGACGTCGGAGAACGACGTCTTGCCGATGATGAAGTGCAGGTTCGCGTGACGGTCCACGCGGAACTCGATCTTGCCGCCCTTGATGTCGGACACGGCCTTGGCCACGTCCATCGTCACGGTGCCGGTCTTCGGGTTCGGCATGAGGCCGCGCGGGCCGAGGACCTTGCCCAGACGACCGACCTTGCCCATGAGGTCCGGGGTCGCCACGGCCGAGTCGAAGTCGGTGTAGCCGGCGGCCACCTTCTCGATCAGCTCGTCGCCACCGACCTCGTCGGCGCCGGCCGCGCGGGCCTGCTCGGCACGCTCACCGGTCGCGAAGACCAGGACGCGCGCCGTCTTGCCCGTGCCGTGCGGGAGGTTGACCGTGCCGCGGACCATCTGGTCCGCCTTGCGGGGGTCGACACCGAGGCGGAAGACCACCTCGACGGTCGCGTCGTACTTCGTGGTCGACGTCGCCTGCGCGAGGCGGACGGCCTCGAGCGGGCTGTAGACCTTGCCGGCCTCGATCTTCTCGGCGGCGTTGCGGTACGCCTTGCTGTGCTTCGCCATCTGCTTCTCTCTTCTCAGCAGTCGTGGTCCGTCGGGCCGCACAGGCCCTGCCACTGGAACTCGTCCTGGTCGTGAGGACTCACGACCAGGTGGTGCCCGCCGACGTCTCCGCCGGCGGGCGGGGTGAGGGCGTCAGCCCTCGAGCTCACGCTCGGTCTGACCTGCGCTCATGCTCCGGCACGTCCCGCTGCGCGAGCCGTACCTGCGCGTTCGCTCCGGTCAGCCCTCGAGCTCACGCTCGGTCTGACCTGCGCTCATGCTCCGGCACGTCCCGCTGCGCGAGCCGTACCTGCGCGTTCGCTCCGGTCAGCCCTCGACCTTGATGCCCATCGAGCGGGCCGTTCCGGCGATGATCTTCTCGGCGGCCTCGAGGTCGTTCGCGTTGAGGTCCTCGAGCTTGGTGCTCGCGATCTCGCGGACCTGGGCCGACGTGAGGGTCGCGACCTTCACGGTGTGCGGCGTCGGGGAGCCCTTGGCGACCCCGGCGGCCTTCTTGATGAGCTCGGCCGCCGGCGGCGTCTTCGTGATGAAGGTGAACGAGCGGTCCTCGTACACCGTGATCTCGACGGGGATGACGTTGCCGCGCTGCGACTCGGTCGCCGCGTTGTAGGCCTTGCAGAACTCCATGATGTTCACGCCGTGCTGACCGAGCGCGGGGCCGATCGGCGGGGCGGGCGTGGCCGCACCGGCGTTGATCTGGAGCTTGATGAGGCCGGTGACCTTCTTCTTGGGAGGCATGCAGCCGTCCCCTTTCCGTGTGTCGTGGGCCGACGCCGTGGGCGATGACCCGGTTGCAGTGGACCGCCCCGCTGCTGCGGGGCGGTCCCGTCAGGCTCAGATCTTGGCGACCTGGCTGAACGAGAGCTCGACCGGGGTCTCCCGGCCGAAGATCGAGACGAGCACCTTGAGCTTCTGGTTCTCGGCGTTGATCTCGGAGATCGTCGCCGGCAGCGTGTCGAACGGGCCGTCCGTGACGGTGACCGACTCGCCGACCGTGAAGTCGACCTGGATCTGCGAGGTGCTCTTGGTGGCCGCGGCCGCCGTGGCGGGGGCCTTGGGGGTGAGCGACGGCGCGAGCATCGAGAAGACCTCGTCGAGCGTCAGCGGCACCGGCTGGTGGGTGTGGCCCACGAACGACGTGACGCCCGGGGTGTGCCGGACGGCGCCCCACGACTCGTCGGTCATCTCCATGCGGACGAGGACGTAGCCGGGGATCCGGACGCGCTTGACGACCTTGCGCTGCGCGTTCTTGATCTCCACGACCTCCTCCATGGGGACCTCCACCTGGTAGATGAAGTCCTCCATGTTGAGGCTCTGCGTGCGGTTCTCGAGGTTCGCCTTCACGCGGTTCTCGTAGCCCGCGTACGAGTGGATGACGTACCAGTCGCCGGGCTGGCTGCGCAGCTGCGACTTGAAGGCGGCGACGGGGTCCTCGTCAGGGTCGGGCTCGGCGTCCTCGGCCGACTCCTCGACCTCGGCGCCCTCGTCCTCGACCTCGGCGACCTCGTCGGTCGACGCGTCGTCGGCCGGAGCGAGCTCGTCGCCCGCGGCGCCCTCGACCGCCTCGACCGACGCCAGGGCGTCCTCGAGCTCCGTCTCGGCGCCGGTGGGCTCCTGCGACTCCTGCGACACGTGCGAACCTGCTTTCTCCCGCATGGGGTGCGTGCGGGTGGCGAGACTCCTCGCCACCGTGGGCCGGCCGGTGCGGCCGCGAGGGCTCAGCCCCCGAACACCCAGAACGTCAGACGGCCGATCCCGAGGTCGACCACCGTCACGAACGCCATCACGACCGCCACGAACACGAGGACGACCGTCGTGTACGTGATGAGGTCGGAGCGCGTCGGCCGGACGACCTTCTTGAGCTCGGCGACCACCTGGCGCCAGAAGAGCGCGATGCGGGCGAACAGCCCGCGCTTCTTCTCGCCGCCCTTGACGGACTTGGGCTCGCGGGCGGTCGCCGGGCCCCCGGCGTCGGACGCCGCGGCCGGTGCGGTTTCGCTCACGTCTGGCCCCTGTGTCTCGTGGTGGCCACCGGGACCGTGCGGCCCGGCGGTGGGACGGCTGACGCGACGCGCCGGACCGTCCGGCGATCCTGCTCACGCCCGGCCGGGAGCCGGGACGTGTGCGCAGGGCAGACAGGACTCGAACCTGCAACCTGCGGTTTTGGAGACCGCTGCGCTACCAATTGCGCCACTGCCCTACGGCGGCCGCACCTGCTCCATGACGCCCCGCACCCTCATGTCTGGACACGCGAGGGCGCGGCTCATCATGGCGAAGGTCAACCGCCGGGGGTCCACTGTACGCGACGGGACCGCGTGGGTCGAACCACGTCCGCGGAGGGCCCGCAAGGCGCACCGCACGCCGGTTCCGCGGGCGCGCGCCACGGGTCGAAAGGCCGGGCCGCCGTCGCGTGACCTCTGCCACTATGGGCCCGTGAGCGAGCAGACCACCCCCCGCGCCCGCGTGTCCGCCCGGGTCGCCGCCATCGCCGAGTCCGCGACCCTCGCGGTCGACGCCAAGGCCAAGGCGCTCAAGGCCGCCGGCCGGCCCGTCGTCGGGTTCGGCGCGGGCGAGCCGGACTTCCCGACCCCCGCGTACATCGTCGACGCCGCCGTCGCCGCCGCGCAGGACCCGGCGAACCACCGGTACACGCCCGCCGCGGGGCTCCCCGCGCTGCGTGAGGCGATCGCCGCGAAGACGCTGCGCGACTCCGGGTACGAGGTGAGCCCGGCCGACGTGCTCGTCACCAACGGCGGCAAGCAGGCCGTCTTCCAGGCGTTCGCGGCGCTGGTCGACCCGGGCGACGAGGTCCTCCTCCCCGCGCCCTACTGGACCACCTACCCCGAGGCGATCCGCCTCGCGGGCGGCGTGCCCGTCGAGGTGTTCGCGGGCGTCGACCAGGGCTACCTCGTCACCGTCGAGCAGCTCGAGGCCGCACGCACGCCGCGCACCAAGATCCTGCTGTTCTGCTCGCCGTCCAACCCGACGGGCGCCGTGTACTCCCCCGAGCAGACCGCCGAGATCGGGCGCTGGGCGCTCGAGCACGGCATCTGGGTCGTCACCGACGAGATCTACGAGCACCTCACCTACGACCACGCCGTGTTCACGCCGATCGTGCGCGTCGTGCCGGAGCTCGCGGACACGAGCGTCGTGCTCAACGGCGTCGCGAAGACGTACGCGATGACCGGCTGGCGCGTCGGCTGGATGATCGGCCCGCGCGACGTCATCGCCGCCGCGACGAACCTGCAGTCGCACCTCACGTCGAACGTCGCGAACGTGTCGCAGCGGGCCGCGATCACCGCGCTCACGGGCGACCTGGCCGCGGTCGAGGAGATGCGGTCCGCGTTCGACCGCCGCCGCCGCACCATCGTCGAGATGCTCGGGGCGATCGACGGCGTCGAGGTGCCCGCGCCGCAGGGGGCGTTCTACGCGTACCCGTCCGTCGAGGGTCTGCTGGGCCGGACGATCCGGGGCGTCACGCCGCGCACGTCGGCCGAGCTGGCGAGCCTCATCCTCGACGAGGTCGAGGTCGCGGTCGTGCCGGGCGAGGCGTTCGGCCCCAGCGGGTTCCTGCGCCTGTCGTACGCGCTCGCCGACGCCGACCTCGTCGAGGGCGTGTCGCGCATCCAGCGGCTGCTCGCCGAGGCCGAGTGACCGTCGCGGCCGGGCTCGCCCAGCCCGGCCGCACCCACCGGCGTCGGCCCGGACGGCACGGGTGACGCGCCGCTGACGGTGGGAGGGCGCCTGCCCGCGGGCCGTCCCTCGTGCTCGTGACGCGGCTGATCTGGTACTGCGCGGCGTCGGTGCCCCGGTCCATACTGTCCGCCATGCGTCCGGACGAGCCACGCAGCGCGCGCGGGAGCGCTCCCGCGCCTGCGCCGCTCACCGCTGCGCACCTCACCGTCCGCGTGCGGATCCTCACGGCTGTGATCGTCCTCTCCGCGCTCACCGTGCTCGTGGCCGGCGCGTCGGCGTTCTGGCTGCAGTCGCGCGAGACGGACGCCCGGATCGACAACTCCCTCGCGCGTGCGCTGTCGGCGCTGCGGGTCGTCGAGAAGGAGAACCCGACGACGGACGTCCCGGTCGAGACGGTCGAGGACGTCCTCGAGGTCGCGGTGCGCAACCGTGTCCCGGGCAAGAACGAGGGCGTGATCGCCCTGCTGTCCGGCCGGCTGAAGTGGCGGGCCGCGCCGGAGACGAACGCGATCCGCCTCGACACCGACACCGAGCTCATCGACCACCTGAGCCGCCTGTCGCTCTCGACCAGCAGGCCCACGGTGCAGACCGTCCGCACGAGCGTGACCGAGTACCGCCTCATGGCGGCGCCCGTGCGCGTCGACCGCGACCCCGCGCTCGGGCTGTTCGTCGTCGCGTTCGACCGCAGCGCCGAGATGCGCACGCTGCAGACGACGTTCCTCACCTACTCGGCCGTCGGCATCGTCGCGCTGCTCGGGATCTCGGTCGTCGCGTGGTTCGTCGTCGGGCGCCTGCTGCACCCCCTGCGGCTGCTGCGCGACACCGCGCGGCGCGTCACCGAGTCCGACCTGTCGGAGCGCATCAACGTCAGCAGCAACGACGACCTGGGGGACCTGGCGCACACCGTGAACGCGATGCTCGACCGGCTCGAGCGCGCGTTCGGCTCGCAGCGCGAGCTGATCGACGACGTGGGGCACGAGCTGCGGACGCCGCTGACCATCGTGCGCGGGCACCTCGAGCTGCTCGACCCCGACGACCCGGAGGACGTCCGGACGACGCAGTCGCTCGCGCTCGACGAGCTCGACCGCATGCACCGCCTCGTCGACGACCTCATGATCCTGGCCACCGCGGAGCGGCCCGACTTCGTGCGTCTCGCCCCGACCGACGTCGGGCGGCTGACCGACGACGTGCACGAGAAGGCCCGCGGGCTCGGCGACCGCCGGTGGGTCGTCACGTCGCGCGCGGACGTCACCGTGAGCCTCGACGAGCAGCGCATCACGCAGGCGTGGCTCCAGCTGCTCGCGAACGCCTACCGCTTCTCGCCCCCCGGGTCGACCGTCTGGATCGGCAGCGAGGTCGTGGGCGACCGGCTCATGCTGTGGGTGCGCGACGAGGGTCCGGGCGTGCCCGCGTCGGAGGAGCGCCGGATCTTCGAGCGCTTCCACCGCGGCCAGGCGGACCGGTCGCAGAACGGCGCGGGACTCGGCCTGCCGATCGTCGCCGCCATCGCGCAGGCGCACCACGGCACGGTCGTGGTCGAGCGCCCGCCCGAGCGTGGCAGCCGCGGCGCCGTCTTCGTCCTCGACCTCCCCGCCGTCGACCTCGTCGACGGCGACACGACCGTCCCCGACCGCATCGCCGACCTCGCGGAGCACCACTGATGACGCACATCCTCATCGCCGAGGACGAGGAGCGGATCGCCGCCTTCGTCGCCAAGGGCCTGCGCACGGCCGGGTACGAGGCCACCGCCGTGACGACCGGCGACGCCGCGCTGACCCGGGTCCGCGCGGGAGGCGTGGACCTCGTCATCCTCGACCTGGGCCTGCCGGACCTCGACGGGTTCCAGGTGCTGCGCCGGCTGCGCGACGCCGGGCACACGCTGCCCGTCATCGTGCTCACCGCGCGCTCGTCGGTCACGGACACCGTCACGGGGCTCGAGTCGGGCGCCGACGACTACATGGCGAAGCCGTTCCGGTTCGAGGAGCTGCTCGCCCGGGTGCGGCTGCGCCTGCGCCAGCAGCAGCCGCAGCCGTCGGGCGACGTCACGGTGCTGTCGCACGGACCGCTGCAGCTCGACCTGCGGACGCGACGGATCCGCGTGCGGGACCAGGAGGTCGAGCTGTCCGCGCGCGAGTTCGCGCTCGCCGAGACGTTCCTGCGGAACCCGGGCGACGTGCTCACGCGCGAGCGCCTGCTGTCGGACGTGTGGGGCTACGACTTCGACCCGGGGTCGAACGTCGTCGACGTGTACGTGCGGTACCTGCGCCGCAAGGTGGGCGCCGAGCACTTCGACACCGTGCGCGGCGTCGGCTACCGGCTCGTCGACGTGACCGCGGTCGGCTGAGTGAGCAGGCGCTGCGGCGACGGCCGCCCGTGCGCGGGCGCGCGCACGGGGCGACTGCGCGGCAGGCGGCGGTCG
>NZ_JAAXOY010000134.1 GCF_012396155.1 Cellulomonas septica
ACGCGCGCCGCGGCGCCGTCTGGGGCGTGCACGTCGGCTGGAGCGGCAACCACCGGTTCGCCGCCGAGCGGACCCCGCGCGGCGACGCGGTCCTCAGCGGCGGCGAGCTGCTGCTGCCCGGCGAGGTCGTCCTGCAGCCGGGCGAGGAGTACGTCTCGCCGTGGCTCTACGGCAGCCACGGCACGGGCCTCGACGAGCTCGCGGGCCGCTTCCACACGTACGTGCGGTCGCGCCCGCAGCACCCGCGCACGCCGCGACCCGTCACGCTCAACACCTGGGAGGCCGTGTACTTCGACCACGACCTCGACCGTCTGCGGGCGCTCGCGCGCACCGCCGCGGACCTCGGCATCGAGCGCTTCGTGCTCGACGACGGCTGGTTCGGCTCGCGCCGCGACGACACGCGCGGGCTCGGCGACTGGGAGGTCTCCGACGAGGCGTGGCCCGACGGGCTGCACCCGCTGATCGAGACCGTCACGGGACTCGGCATGCAGTTCGGCCTGTGGGTCGAGCCCGAGATGGTCAACCCCGACTCGGACCTGGCCCGCGCGCACCCCGACTGGCTGCTCGCGGTCCCCGGCCGCCTGCCCGTGCCCGCGCGCACGCAGCAGGTGCTCGACCTCGGGCGTCCCGAGGCGTTCGCGCACATCCTGGAGCGCCTCGACGCGATCCTCACCGAGCACGACATCGCGTACCTCAAGTGGGACCACAACCGCGACCTGGTCGACGCGGGCCACGGCCACCTCGGCGTCCCCGGCGTGCACCGCCAGACGCAGGCCGTCTACCGCCTGCTCGACGAGCTGCGCGCACGCCACCCGCACGTCGAGATCGAGTCGTGCGCGTCCGGAGGCGCGCGCGTCGACCTCGGCATCCTCGAGCGCACCGACCGCGTGTGGGTGTCCGACACCATCGACCCCGTCGAGCGTGAGCAGATCCAGCGCTGGACCGGCCTGCTGCTGCCGCCCGAGCTCATGGGCCAGCACGTGGGTGGTCCCGAGTCGCACACCACCGGCCGCCGGCACGCGCTCTCGTTCCGCGCCGCCACCGCGTTCTTCGGCCACTTCGGCGTCGAGTGGGACGTCACGCAGGCGACCGACGACGAGCGCGCCGAGCTCGCCACGTGGATCGCCGCGCACCGGGCGCACCGCGACCTGCTGCACACCGGCACCCGCGTGCACGACGAGCCCGCCGACCGTGCGCTGCGCGTCGACGGCGTCGTCGCTCCCGACCGGTCCGCCGCGATCTTCGCCGTCACCCAGCTGACGACGAGCGTCACGAGCCCGCCCGGAGCCGTCCGGCTCCCCGGGCTCGACCCGGACGCGCGCTACGACGTGCGCCCGCTCCCGCCCGGGAACACCATCGAGGGACACGGTCGCGGCCCCCTGGCCTGGTGGGACGAGGGGGTCCGGACCACCGGAAGCGTCCTGCAGCAGGTCGGGCTCCGCGCCCCCACCCTCTTCCCCGAGCGGACCGTCCTCGTGCAGGTCCGGCGCACCGACGCGCCGCCCGCACCCGGCACCGGGGGCGCCGACGCCGCCCGGCCGACGTCAGGAGACATCGCATGACCAGGAGACGCGCGAGGAGACGCACGACCGCGGCGCTCGCGGCCGCGGCCCTCCTGCTGCCGCTCGCCGCGTGCGCGCGCGGCGACGACCGCAGGGAGATCACGTTCTTCCAGTTCAAGCCCGAGGCCGTCCAGTACTTCGAGGACCTCGCGGCGCAGTTCGAGGAGCAGAACCCCGACGTCCGCGTCGTCGTGCAGAACGTGCCGGACCCGGAGACGGCGCTGCGCACGCGCCTGGTGAAGGACGACGTGCCCGACGTGCTCACGCTCAACGGCAACGGCACCTTCGGCGAGTTCGCGTCGGCCGGCATCTTCACCGACTTCGCCGACAGCCCCGTCCTCGACGACATCAACCCGGGCTTCGTCGAGGTCGTCCAGGCGCTCGGCCAGAGCGAACCGGGCGCCGTCAACGGCATCCCCTTCGCCGCCAACGCGAGCGGCGTCCTCTACAACGAGGAGCTCTTCGCGCAGCACGGCGTCGAGGTCCCGACCACGTGGGACGAGCTCATCGCCGCGGCCCAGACCTTCGAGGACGCGGGCGTCACGCCGTTCTACGGCATGCTCGCGGACGCGTGGACCGCGCAGTCGCCGCTCGCGCCGCTCACCGCGCAGACGGCCCCCGACGACTTCTTCGAGGAGCGGTTCGCCGGCGAGACGACGTTCGCGGAGGGCTGGCGCGAGGCGCTCGAGAAGGAGGGCGAGCTCTACGAGTACACGCAGCCGGACCCGGCGGCCGTCGGCTACCAGGAGGGCACGCGCGCGTTCGCCTCGGGCGAGTCCGCGATGCTGCTGCTCGGCTCGTACGCGGTGCCGCAGATCCGCACGTTCGACCCGCAGTTCACCGTCGGGTCGTTCGCGCTCCCGGCGACGGACGACCCCGAGCGCACGACGCTCGTCTCGGGCGTCGACGTCCTCGTCACGACCGGCGCGGACAGCGCGCACCCGGAGGAGGCCCAGCGCTTCGTCGACTTCCTGCTGCAGCCCGACGTGGTGCAGGAGTACGCGGAGGCGCAGGTCGCGATCCCCGCGATCGAGGGCGCCGCGAACACCGACCCGGCGCTCGCGGGCGTCCAGCAGTACATCGACGACCAGCGGCTGGTCGGGTTCACCGACCACCAGTTCATCCCCGCGATCCCGCTGGCACCGCTGCTCCAGCAGTACCTGCTCGGGGGCGACGCCCAGACCATGCTCACGCAGCTCGACGAGGACTGGGACAAGGTCGCGGCCCGCCGCACCTGGGGCCTGGGGAAGGTGCAGGAAGGATGACCGCCACGACGGCCCCCGCCCGGACGGGGGAGGACCGCCCGCAGCGCGTGCGACGCGGCGGCATCGCCTCGCGCACCGCCCGCGCCTTCTACTGGATGGTGCTACCGGCGTTCGCGCTGTTCTTCCTGCTGCACACGGTGCCCGTGCTCCAGGGCATCTACTACAGCTTCACCGACTCGCCCGGGTACGGCCCGTACGAGTTCGTCGGCATCGCCAACTACGTCGCGCTCTTCACCGACGACCGCGTGCTGCACGCGTACGTGTTCACGTTCCAGTTCGCGATCGTCGCGACGATCCTCGTGAACGTCATCGCGCTGGGCGTCGCCATGGCGCTCAACAGCCGCATCAAGTTCCGCACGACGCTGCGCGCCGTCTACTTCGTGCCGTACGTGCTCGCGATCCTCGTCGTCGGGTACGTCTTCCAGTACCTGTTCGCGATCTCCATCCCGGCCATCGCGCAGTCCCTCGGCAACGAGCGGTTCTCGACGTCGATCCTGGGCGACGAGGGTCTCGCGTGGATCGCGATCGTCGTGCTCGCCGTCTGGCAGGCCGCGGCGTTCAACATCGTGCTCTACCTCGCGGGCCTCCAGACGGTCCCGCACGAGCTCTACGAGGCCGCGTCGCTCGACGGCGCCGGGGCGTGGCGCAAGTTCACGAGCATCACGTTCCCCATGATCTGGGGCTTCTTCGTCATCAACATGGTGCTCGCGCTCAAGGGGTTCCTGCAGGTGTTCGACCACGTCATCGCCATGACGGGCGGTGGTCCGGGCACGGCGACCGAGTCGGTCGGCGTCCTCATCTACAAGGGCGGCTTCCAGGGCGGCGAGTTCGGCTACCAGCTCGCGAACGCCGTCGTCTTCATGGTCGTCATCATCGTGTTCGCCCTCGTCCAGTTCCGAGTCCTGCAGCGTGGAGAGGGGAACGTCGCATGACCGCCACCGCCGCACCGCCCGTCGGCCGCCTCACCGGCGACGACGCCGACGCCGTCGACCCGACCGGACCGCGCCGCCCGTCGCGACGCCGTCGTCGCAGCGCCTCCGACCCCGGCGAGCCCGGGGGGCGCACCAACTGGTGGCTCACCGGGCTGATGATCTTCCTGTCCCTGAGCATCCTCGTGCCGATGTACCTCGTGGTCGTCACGGCCCTCAAGACGCCCGACCAGCTCTCGGGTGCCGGCTTCGACCTGCCGAGTCCCGTGACGTTCGGGAACTTCGGCGAGGCCTGGCGGCTCACCGACTTCCCGCGCTCGGCGCTCAACAGCGCCATCATCACGGTCGGCGCGGTCGTGCTGACCCTGCTGACGAACTCGATGGTCGCGTACGCGATCGCCCGGAACATGCACCGCCGGCTGTTCAAGGGGCTGTTCTTCTACTTCATCGCGGCGCTGTTCGTGCCGTTCCCGATCCTCATGCTGACGGTCGCCAAGCTGACCGCCCAGCTGCACCTGGACAACCAGGCCGGCCTGATCCTGCTGTACACGGTGTTCGGCCTGTCGTTCAACGTGTTCGTCTACGTCGCCTACATCCACTCCATCCCGAAGGAGCTGGAGGAGGCGGCGATCATGGACGGCGCCAACGCGTGGACGGTCTTCTGGAAGGTGATCTTCCCGCTCCTGAGGCCGATGAACGCGACCGTCGGCATCATCACGTGCGTGTGGGCGTGGAACGACTTCATGCTGCCGCTCGTCATCCTGTCCGACCCGGAGGCGGCGACGCTGCCGCTGCAGCAGTACGTCTTCCAGGCGCAGTTCTCGACGAACTACACGGTCGCCTTCGCCTCCTACCTGCTGGCGATGGTCCCGCTGCTCGTCGTCTACGTGCTCGCGCAGCGCTGGGTGATCTCCGGCGTCACGCGCGGCGCGATCAAGTGACCGCCCCGCACCGACCCACCTCTCCGGAAGGGACCGAGATCGCATGACGTGGACCGTCGAGGACGCCCCGTGGTGGACCCGCGCCGTCGTCTACCAGGTGTACCCGCGCTCGTTCGCCGACTCCGACGGCGACGGCGTGGGGGACCTGCGGGGCGTCCTCGACCACGTCGACCACCTCGCCGCGCTCGGCGTGGACGTCGTCTGGCTGTCGCCGATCTACCCGTCGCCGCAGGACGACAACGGGTACGACATCAGCGACTACCAGGACGTCGACCCGTCGTTCGGCACGCTCGCCGACCTCGACGCGCTGCTCGCGGCGCTGCACGAGCGCGGCATGCGGCTCGTCATGGACCTCGTCGTCAACCACACGTCGGACGAGCACCCGTGGTTCGTCGAGTCGCGCTCGTCGACGGACAGCGCGAAGCGCGACTGGTACTGGTGGCGCCCGCCGCGGCACGGCATGGCGCCGGGTCAGCCGGGTGCCGAGCCGACGAACTGGCGGTCCTTCTTCTCGGGACCCGCCTGGGAGCTCGACGAGGCGACCGGGGAGTACTACCTGCACCTGTTCAGCCGGAAGCAGCCCGACCTCAACTGGGAGAACCCCGAGGTCCGGCACGCCGTCTACGCGATGATGCGCTGGTGGCTCGACCGCGGGGTCGACGGCTTCCGGATGGACGTCATCAACCTCGTCTCGAAGGACCCCGCGCTGCCCGACGGGCCTGTGCGCGACGGCGTGCTCGGCGACGGCAGCGCGGCCTACACGAACGGGCCGCGCATCCACGAGTTCCTCGCCGAGATGCACCGCGAGGTGTTCGCGGGCCGGTCCGACCGGCTGCTCACCGTGGGGGAGATGCCCGGCGTGACCGTCGAGCACGCGCGCCTGTTCACCGACCCGGCGCGCGCCGAGGTCGACATGGTGTTCCAGTTCGAGCACGTCGGCCTCGACCACGGGCCCGGGGGCAAGTTCGACGTGCGGCCGCTGCGGCTGCGCGACCTCAAGGCGTCCTTCGGGCGCTGGCAGGCCGAGCTCGCGGACGTCGGGTGGAACAGCCTCTACTGGAACAACCACGACCAGCCGCGCATCGTGTCCCGGTTCGGCGACGACGGCCGCTACCGGCGCGAGTCCGCGACGATGCTCGGGACCGTGCTCCACCTGCACCGCGGGACGCCGTACGTCTACCAGGGCGAGGAGCTCGGGATGACGAACGCGCGGTTCGACTCGTTCGACGACTACCGCGACATCGAGTCGCTGCGGCACGTCGCCGAGGCCCGCGCGCACGGCCACGCGACCGACGACGAGCTGCTCGACGGGCTCGCCGCGATGAGCCGCGACAACGCGCGCACGCCCATGCAGTGGGACGAGACCGAGCACGCCGGCTTCACGACCGGCACGCCGTGGCTCCCCGTCAACCGGAACCACGTCGAGGTCAACGCGGTCGCGGCGCGCGCCGACGACCGCTCGGTGTTCCACCACTACCGCCGCCTGGTCGAGCTGCGGCACACCGACCCGGTCGTCGCGCTCGGCGACTTCACGATGCTGCTGCCCGACCACGAGCACGTCTACGCGTTCACGCGGTCCCTCGACGGCGACACCCTGCTGGTGCTCGGCAACTTCTCGGGCGACGAGCAGGACGTCGCGGTCGACGCCGCCGCGGGCTCGACGCTCGTGCTCGGGAACTACGACGGCGACGCCGTGCCGGACGCCGACGGGCGGGTCAGGCTGCGGCCCTGGGAGGCGCAGGTCCGCCGCGTCGCCCGCTGAGCCGGGCTGCCCCGACGCGCGCCCCGCGAGCCGGGCGGCCAGGTCGCGGGCGTGCCGGCGTCAGGACGACTGCACGTCCACCACGACGCGCACCGGGTCCTGCAGCACGAACACCCGGAACGGCCGCCGCTCGCCCGCGACGCCCACGACGGACTGCGTCATGCCCTCGAACGTCAGCGGCCGCGTGACCTGGACGACCGTCCCCTCGCGCGGGCCGACGTCCTGCGCGAACTCGTCGTGGCCCGTGTCGTGGGGGTAGCCCGTGCCGGTCAGCCAGACGTCGAGCACGGCCTCGCCCGCGACGTCGACCGGCTCGCCGCTGCCGTCCTGCACGGCCTGGTCGACGTACCCGACGCGGTAGCCGGGGACGCCGCCGCCCGCGACCTCGTAGACGACCCGGTCGTAGCCGTCGTGCGTGCCGACGCGGACGTCGACGACGGTGACGCGCGCACCCGACGGCTCGGCCTCCGCGGTCGTCGTCGCGGGCGCGAAGCCCTCGGCG
>NZ_JAAXOY010000135.1 GCF_012396155.1 Cellulomonas septica
GTCGAGGAAGCGCGCGACGGTCTCGCGCAGGTCGCGGGTGCGCTCGACGCGGGCGCGCAGGCCGCGACGATGCTGCCCCCGATGCTCGGTGCCGACGGGCCGCGCACGTACCTGGTCGCGGCGCTCAACAGCGCGGAGCTGCGGACGGCCGGCGGGATCGTCGGCAGCCTCGCGGTGGTGCGCGCGGACGACGGCGCGCTGTCGCTCGTCGACCAGCGCAGCACCGACGAGCTCAAGGGCCTCGCGGAGCCGGTCCTGCCGCTCTCGGAGGAGGAGCTCGCGGTCGAGGGCACGGGCCTCGGCCGGTACGTGCAGAACGCGGTGATGACGCCGGACTTCCCGCGCTCGGCGGAGCTGCTCGCCGCGCGCTGGCAGCGCGACGTGGGCGGGACCGTGGACGGTGTCGTCGCGACGGACCCGGTCGCGGTCGCGGCGCTGCTGCGCGAGGTCGGGCCGGTGACGGAGCCCGGTGGGACGCCGCTCGACGCGGACACGCTGCTCGCGACGCTGCTGCACGACGCGTACCTGCGCTACCCCGACCTGCACGCGGCCGACGCGTTCTTCGCGGACGTCGCGTCGACGATCTTCGGTGCGCTCGGGTCGGGCGGCGGCGACGTGCGCGGTCTGGTCGAGGCAGCGGCGGACGCCGGTGAGGAGGGGCGGGTCCGCGTGTGGTCGGCGCACCCCGCGGAGCAGGAGCGCCTGGTCGCGACGACGCTCGGCGGCGCCTTCCTGTCCGGACCGTTCGACGACGCCGCGGGCGTCTTCCTCAACGACGGCACCGCCGGGAAGCTTGACTACTACCTGCGCCCGACGCTGACGGTCGAGGACCTGCGCTGCACGGGTGCGGATCAGTCGGCGACGGTCCGCCTCGACCTCGCGTACGACCCCCCGGCCGACGTCGCGACGTTCCCCGAGAACGTCACGGGCACGAGCGGGGTGGTCCCCGTCGGCTCGCTCGCGACGAGCATCACGCTGTACGGCCCGGTCGGCGCCGCGCCGCAAGGGCTGACGACGGACCAGGGCGTCGTCGGAGGGAAGTCGGCGACGGTCGAGGGCCGGCCGGTCACCGTCGTCGGCTCGCGCCTGGACCCCGGCGGGCGCGCGACGTACCGGTTCGACGTCCCGGTGCGCGACGGACGCGTCGACGTGTGGACGACACCCACCCTGACCAGCCCGGGCAGCGTCACGGCGACGTGCCCCGCGGCCGCCGGCTGAGCCGTCGCTCACCCGCGCGGGTGACCGCGAGACGCCCCGGGACGCGCGACCGGGTGATTGTCCGAAATCACCCGATCCGCCCCTGGGTGCGGGCGCGAGACGCGAGGGAGGATGGGCACGAAATGTCCGTTCTGCCCATCGAGGAGCAAGGTCATGAGCAAGGTCATCCGGGCATGTGCCACCGCGCTGCTGGTGGCGGCGGCCGCCCTGGGCGTCCCCGCCGTGGCCCAGGCGGCGGTCTCGCCGTCGCAGGCGCCCTCCGCGCCGACGCAGCAGCCGTCCGGCCCGCAGTACGGCTGCGAGGGTGCCACCGACGAGTACGGCGCGCCGCTGCCGTGCGACCTCACGGTGTCGATCCTGTCGCCGATCTGCGACAACGACGTCCCGAAGCTGCGGTACGCGGTCGTGCCGAACGGCACCCCGAACACGACCGTCACGATCACGTGGATCAACCCGACCGGCCCGGACGTCGTGCAGTCCGGTCTGCCGCTGTCCGGCACGGTCCTGTGGCCCGGTGCGGTCGTGGGTCCTGACGGCAAGGGCGCGGACTGGCCGGGCTGGTCGCAGGCCGCCGACGGCTCGTGGGTCGAGGGTGACGAGTTCGACTGGGTCCGCCCGTCGGTCAGCGTGAACTTCGCCGTCAACCCGGAGATGACGACGACCGTCGCCTACCCGCCGTCGAGCCCGAACTGCCTGACGAACCCGCCCGGTGAGGCGGTCCTGGCCTCGAACCAGGTCCTGTCCGCCACGGGCAGCGACACCGCGCCGCTCCTGTGGGCCGGTGCCGGCCTGCTGGTCGTGGGCGCGGGTGCCGTCACCGCCGTGACGCTGGTCCGCCGCCGGCACGAGGCGGCCTGACGCGACACCGGGACCGGTCGGAGGGGACCGGTCCCGGGGCCGTCGACGACGAGGCCCGCTCCGCTTCGCGCGGGGCGGGCCTCGTCGTGCGTCCGGGCGTCAGGACAGCTGCTCGACGACGTGGTCGACGCACGCGGTGAGCGCGAGCACGTCCTCCGGGTCGACCGCCGGGTACATGGCGACGCGCAGCTGGTTGCGACCGAGCTTGCGGTACGGCTCGACGTCGACGACGCCGTGCGCCCGCAGCACCTTCGCGACGGTGGCGGCCTCGACCTCGGGGTCGAGGTCGATCGTGCCGACGACCGACGACCGCGCCGCGGGGTCGGCGACGAACGGCGTCGCCCAGTCGCGCGACTCGGCCCACCCGTAGAGGTGGCCGGCCGACGTCGCCGTCCGCTCCGCGGCCCACGCGAGCCCGCCCTGCGCGAGGATCCACTCGAGCTGGTCGGCGAGCAGCAGCAGCGTCGCGATCGCGGGCGTGTTGAGGGTCTGGTCGAGCCGCGAGTTGGTGACGGCCGTGGTCAGCGACAGGAACTCCGGCACCCAGCGGTCGTCCTGCTCGATCCGCGCGGCGCGCTCGACGGCCGCGGGGGACAGGCACGCGAGCCACAGCCCGCCGTCGGACGCGAACGACTTCTGCGGCGCGAAGTAGTAGGCGTCGGTCTGCGCGACGTCGACCGCGAGGCCGCCCGCGCCGGACGTGCCGTCGACCACGACGAGCGCGCCCTGCTCGCGCGAGCCCGGGACGCGGCGCACGGGGGCGGCGACACCGGTCGACGTCTCGTTGTGCGGCCACGCGTACACGTCGACGTCGTCGGCGGCCGCGGGCACGGCCACCTGGCCGGGGGCGACGGTCGTGACGACGGGCTCGTCGAGGAACGGTGCCCGCGCCGCCGCGGTCGCGAACTTGGCGCCGAACTCGCCGAACGACGCGTGCGCGCTGCGGCGCTCGACGAGGCACAGCGTCGCGACGTCCCAGAACGCGGTCGAGCCGCCGTTGCCGAGCACGACCTCGTACCCGTCGGGCAGCCCGAACAGCGCGGCGACGCCCTCGCGGACGCGCCGGACCACGGCGCGGACGGGCGCCTGGCGGTGGGACGTGCCGAGGATCGTCGAGCCCGTCCGGGCGAGCGCGTCGAGCTGCTCGGGGCGGATCTTCGACGGCCCGGAGCCGAACCGGCCGTCGCGCGGCAGGAGGTGCGCGGGGATCGTCACCGCGGGCGGGGCGTCAGGAACGGCGGGCACGGCCCGAGGATAGGCGGTCACGACCCCGGACGGTCGGACCGACCAACTAATCTGTCCCCAGCGTCCGGGCGGTGAGCACCCGCCGAGGCACGGACTGATGGTGGAGGCGTAGCGGTGAGCGACCTGATCGACACGACGGAGATGTACCTCAAGACGATCTACGAGCTCACCGAGGAAGGCCGCACGCCCCTGCGGGCGCGCATCGCGGAGCGTCTGGGGCACTCGGGTCCGACGGTCTCGCAGACGGTGGCGCGCATGGAGCGCGACGGCCTCGTGGTGGTGACGGGCGACCGGCACCTCGAGCTCACGCCCGAGGGCCAGGCGAAGGCGGTGCGCGTGATGCGCAAGCACCGGCTCGCCGAGCGGCTGCTCACGGACGTCATCGGCCTGGAGTGGCCGTACGTCCACGAGGAGGCGTGCCGCTGGGAGCACGTGATGAGCGAGCGGGTCGAGAAGCGCCTCGCGTCGCTGCTCGACCACCCGCACTTCGACCCGTACGGCAACCCGATCCCGGGTCTCGCCGAGATCGGCGAGGAGGTCACGCACGAGGGGTTCCTCGACGGCGTGACGCCGCTGACGGCGATCTCGCCCGCGGTGGGCCAGGACGGCGGCCGGGCGGTCGTCGCGCGCATCGCCGAGCCGCTGCAGGTGGACGTCGAGCTGCTGAGCCGGCTGGCCGACGCCGGGGTGCGCCCGGGCAGCGAGATCGACGTCGAGCGGGGCGACGGCGTCGTCACCGTCGCGGTGCCGGGCTCGGCGACGGTCCTCGACCTCCCCGACGACGTCGCGCGGCACATCTTCGTCGGCGTCAGCTGACCCCTGCCCGACACGCGCCCGTCGGGCGCGGCACGCGCCGTTCACCGGACCGGGTGAGATCGGCCACCTGCCCGTGTGCGCGCTCCCACGCGTCGGAGACCGTCTTCCCAGGTGGTCCCGGCGTGTCGCACCGGCGCGCCGGACGGGCGTCCAACTTCGGACGTTTCTCTTCGTGATCGGAACGTGACAATCGCCGGAGGGGTCCTGTACGTTCGACCTGCTTCAAGGAACCCTCCTCCGCGAAGCCCTCGAGCGGAACGCCTAACCCTGCCGCCGCCCCGAGGTCCGTACGAACCGCCGGCAGGGGCGGGGGACCCACGTTTTGTGGTCCACCGGAGACGGTGACCTTGGGGTGAAGCCGAGGTGGCAGCAGGACCGCCACCGACGCCGGGTGTTCTCCCACCCGAACCCGACAGCTCACCTCGCAGGCGACAGGAGAGGCACCTTGTGACCGTGAGCACCACTCGCGCCCGGCACCGGTCTGCGCGTCGTCCCTCGACGCCCCTGACCGAGCTTGCTTCGGCCGCCTCGGAGCAGATGGGCACCGTCGGCCGTCGTACGGCCGTCGTCGCCGCGTCCTCCGGCCTCGTCGTGACGATGATCGGCGCCGCCCCCGCGGGCGCCGCGTCCGACTCCGCCGCCGGCGCACTGAACTCCGTCGACACCGCAGCACTGACCGCGTCCGCGCGCGCCGTGCTCAACACGTCCCCCGTCGTGAGCTCCCCGGCCGAGGCCGCGTGGACCTTCGACGCCCCGACCGTCACGGCCGTCAAGCCGACGCCTCCGCCGGAGACGCGTCGCGCCACGGCGACCACGACGTCGCGCACCGCCGACCGTGCCGCCACCACCACGACGGCGAAGGCGGCCACCAACGCGCCGATCCCGCAGTCGGTCGCCGGCAACGCGGTCCTCGAGATCGCCGCCCGCTACGTGGGCGTCCCGTACGTCTCCGGCGGCTCGTCGCCCGCCGGCTTCGACTGCTCGGGCTTCGTCTCCTACGTCTACGCGCAGCTCGGTGTGTCCCTGCCGCGCACCTCGTCGGGCATCAAGGCCGCGGCGACGGTCATCTCCCGCGACCAGGCGCAGCCGGGCGACCTCATCTGGAGCCCCGGCCACATCTCGATCTACGCCGGTGGCAACCAGCAGATCGACTCCCCGCGTCCCGGCAAGACGGTCCAGTTCCGCGCGATCTGGCAGAGCTCGCCGGTCTTCCTGCGGGTCGGCTGACCCCAGGCACCGCTTCACCGAGGCCCCGACGACGTCCGCGTCGTCGGGGCCTCGTCGTCGTCCCCGGGACGACGGCACGACCGCACGTGCCGTCGTCCGCGCGCCACCGGTCGTGAGGTGGACGTGCGTCCGGCGTTCACCCGCGGCGCGCACGGAACTCCGATGGCCGTGGCGAGGTCGCCGCGTACGCTGGTCGCGCACCACGCTGTTGCTTCGCCGGGCCGGCAGCCAGCCGGTCCGACCCGTGAGGTCGGGAGGACGCCGTGCTGACCGAGACAACTGCCCTCGCCCCCGAGGGGGGCGGGACGGTCGGCGCGAGCGCCCGTGCCGTCACCGCGCCGCCCGGCTCCCGGGCGATCCCGTCGGCGCTGTCGTCCGGCGCCCGCTCGCTGCTGCTGAACGCGAGCATGGAACCGCTGTGCATCGTGAGCCTGCGACGCGCCGTGCTGCTCGTGATGAGCGGCAAGGCGACGGTGCTCGAGACCGACGGGCGGATGCTGCACTCCGAGCACGCCGCGGTCCCGCTGCCGGTCGTGCTGTGCCTCACCCGCTACGTCCACGTGCCGGTCCGCAAGCCGGTGCCGCCCACCCGGCGGACCGTCCTGCAGCGGGACAGCCACCGATGCGCGTACTGCGGGGGCGGGGCGGACACGGTCGACCACGTGCACCCGCGGTCGCGCGGCGGGCGGCACGAGTGGTCGAACGTCGTCGCGGCGTGCGTGCGCTGCAACCACCGCAAGGCCGACCGGCTGCTGCACGAGATCGGGTGGGAGCTGACGTTCACGCCGCGCGCGCCACGCTGGTCCGTGACGTTCGGGTCGTCCGCGGTGCGGGCCGAGCCGCTGTGGGCGGCGTACGTCCGGACCTGACCGGACCTGAGTCGACCCGACCGGACCTGACCGGGACGCACCGGTCGTCACCGGGTCGCACGGGTCGTCGCGGTCGCGCGGCCGTCGTCCGGCGCGTCCGGTCCGTCGCGGTCCGTGCCGATCGGTGGGTCAAGGATGTGCCAAACTACGGTATCGCTGCCGTCTCATGGGGGCGCGGCGGTGATCCCGGGGGCCACACTGGACCTGGGTGAGGATCCGACGCCGGACGGCGCGTGACGCAGCGGTCACGCGCCGAGGACGGGAGGCCCCGATGGTGCGGGACGACGTGGTGCTCGTGGGGCTGGACGGCTCGGCCGCCAGCCTGCACGCGCTGGACTGGGCGGCCGCGGAGGCCGCGGTCCGCGGCTGGGGGCTGCACCTGGTGTGCGCCTACTCGTTGCCGTCGTTCACGGCCGCGTCGCTCGACGGCGGGTACGCGGCGCTCGACGACACCGCGATCCAGCAGGGCGCGAAGGCCGTGCTCGCCGAGGCGTCCGCGCGCGTCTCGGCGTCCGGCGTGCCGGTCACGGCGACCGTGCAGACCGGTGACGCGGCGGGCGTGCTCGTCGACATGTCGCACCGCGTGCGCCTCGCGGTCGTCGGGACGCGCGGTCGCGGCGGGTTCGCGGACCGGCTGCTCGGCACGGTGTCCTCCGCGCTGCCCGCGCACGCGTACTGCC
>NZ_JAAXOY010000136.1 GCF_012396155.1 Cellulomonas septica
CGGCGAGCAGCTCGCGGACGCGCGCGGCGACGTGCTCGACGACGTCCGCGACGGGCACCTGCTGGGTGTCGCCGCCGGCGCGCGGACGGACCTCGACGACGCCCTCGGCGAGGCCGCGGCCCACGACGACGACGAGCGGGACGCCGAGCAGCTCGGCGTCGGCGAACTTGACGCCGGGCGACACCTTGGGCCGGTCGTCGTACAGCACCTCGACGCCCCGGCCGGAGAGGTCGCGCGCGATCTCGTCGGCGGCGTCGAAGACCGACGCGTCCTTGCCGGTCGCGACGACGTGCACGTGCGCGGGCGCGACGTGCGCGGGCCACGCGAGGCCGCGGTCGTCGTGGTTCGCCTCGGCCAGCGCGGCCAGCACGCGGGTCACGCCGATGCCGTAGGACCCCATCGTCACGACCTGCGCCTTGCCGTTCTGGTCGAGGACCGTGAGGCCGAGCGCCTGGGCGTACTTGCGGCCCAGCTGGAAGATGTGGCCGATCTCGATGCCGCGCGCGAGCTCGAGCGGGCCCGACCCGTCCGGCGCGGGGTCGCCCGCGCGGACCTCGGCGGCCTCGACCGTGCCGTCGGCGGTGAAGTCCCGCCCGGCGACGAGGTCGAAGACGTGCCGGCCGGGCTGGTTCGCCCCGGTGATCCACCGCGTGCCGTCGACGACCCGCGGGTCGAGCAGGTAGCGCACGGCGGTCCGCTCGGCACCCTCGGCGACGGGCACGTTCGGGCCGAGCGCGCCGGGACCGATGTAGCCCTTGACCAGCTCGGGGTGCGCGGCGAAGTCGGCCTCGCCCGCGGCCTCGACCTCGGCGGGCGCGAGCCCGGCCTCGAGGCGCTTGAGGTCGACCTCGCGGTCGCCGGGCAGACCCACGACGAGCAGCTCGCGCTCACCCGTCGGGTGCACGAGCGCGAGCACGACGTTCTTGAGCGTGTCGGCCGCGGTCCACTCCCGGTCGGGGCGCGGCTGGTGGGCGTTGGCGTGCGCGACGAGCGACTCGATCGTCGGGGTGTCGGGCGTGTCCTCGACGTGCGCGGCGGGCGCGTCCGACCAGTCCAGCGCAGGCGGCGCGACGGTCGTGACGGCCTCGACGTTCGCGGCGTAGCCGCCCGCGGACCGGACGAACGTGTCCTCGCCGATCGCGGTAGGCGTGAGGAACTCCTCCGACCGCGACCCGCCCATCGCGCCCGACGTCGCGGTCACGATGACGTACTCGAGGCCGAGCCGGTCGAACACGCGCTGGTAGGCGGCCCGCTGCGCGGCGTACGACGCGTCCAGCCCCGCGTCGTCGACGTCGAACGAGTAGGCGTCCTTCATGACGAACTCGCGGCCGCGGATCAGACCCGCGCGCGGACGCGCCTCGTCGCGGTACTTCGTCTGGATCTGGAAGAGCGTGAGCGGCAGGTCCTTGTACGACGAGTACAGGTCCTTGACGAGGAGCGTGAACAGCTCCTCGTGCGTGGGCGCGAGCAGGTAGTCGCCGCCCTTGCGGTCCTTGAGCCGGAAGATGTTCGGGCCGTACTCGGTCCACCGCCCCGTCGCCTCGTACGGCTCCTTGGGCAGCAGCGCCGGGAAGTGGACCTCCTGCGCGCCCGCGGCCGCCATCTCCTCGCGCACGACGGCCTCGACCTTGCCGAGCACCCGCAGGCCGAGCGGCAGCCACGAGTAGATCCCGGGGGCGGCCCGACGGATGTACCCGGCGCGGACGAGCAGCTTGTGGCTCGCGACCTCGGCGTCGGCGGGATCCTCCCGCAGCGTGCGGACGAAGAGCGTGGACAGGCGCAACAGCATGGGGGCGAGCCTAGTGGTCGTGGCAGGGTCGCCCGTGCGTCCGCTGTCGCGGTGTGGGCGGTCTCGGCCAGGATGGGCGGGTGCCCGAGCTGCCCGAGGTCGAGGCGCTCGCGCAGTTCCTGCGCGGGCGCGCCGTGGACCGTGCCGTGTCCGGAGTCGAGGTCGGCGCGATCAGCGCGCTCAAGACGTTCCGGCCGCCGCCCGACGCGCTCGTCGGCGGCGCGGTCGTCGACGTGACGCGGCACGGCAAGTGGCTCGACCTCATGGTCGCGACGTCGACCGGCGAGCCGCTGCACCTCGTCTGGCACCTGTCGCGTGCGGGCTGGGTGCGCTGGTCCGACGAGCTCTCGCCCCGGCCCGTCCGACCCGGCAAGTCGCCGATCGCGCTGCGGGTGCGGCTCGACGACGGGTCGGGCTTCGACCTCACCGAGGCGGGGACGCGCAAGCGGCTCGCGGTGCACGTCGTCGAGGAGCCCACCGCGGTCCCGCAGATCGCGACGCTCGGAGTCGAGCCTCTGTCCGACGAGTTCACCGAGGACCGTCTCGCGGAGCTGCTCGCGGCCCGCAACCAGCAGGTCAAGGGCCTGCTGCGCGACCAGGGCACGATCGCGGGCATCGGGAACGCCTACTCGGACGAGATCCTGCACGCCGCGCGCATGAGCCCGTTCGCCCCGACGCGGTCGTTCGACGCCGAGCGCACGGCCACGCTGTGGGTCGCGATCCGGCAGGTCCTGACCGACGCGGTCGCCGCCGCGTCGGGCCGGCCCGCCGCCGAGCTCAAGGACGCGAAGCGGCGCGGGATGCGCGTGCACGGCCGGACGGGTGAGGCGTGCCCGGGCTGGGACGGCGTGCCGTGCGGCGACACCGTGCACGAGGTCTCGTTCGCGGACTCGTCGCTGCAGTACTGCCCGACGTGCCAGACGGGCGGCAAGCCGCTCGCGGACCGGCGGATGTCGCGGCTGCTGCGCTGAGCCTGCGCGGCGCCGGCCGGACGGCGTCAGCCGCGCGCAGGGCCGAGCCCGTCAGAACAGGACGGTCGCGTACGTGCCGACCTGGCGGAACCCGACCGCGCGGTACGCCGCGAGCGCGCGGTGGTTGTACCCGTTGACGTAGAGCGACACGACGGGCGTCTCCGCGGACCGCGCGAGCTGCACGACGGCCGCCATGCCCGCCTCCGAGAGCCCCTCGCCGCGCCGCTCGGGCGTGACCCACACGCCCTGCACCTGCGCGACTCCCCCGGCGACGGCCCCGAGCTCGGCCTTGAACACGATGGTGTCGCGCGGGCCGCGGCGGCCGTCCTCCCGCTCGACCCGGACGAACGAGCGCCCTGCGCCCACGAGGCCGCGGACCCGCGTCTCGTACGGCCCTCCGGGGCCTCCGGCCGGTGAGTAGCCGACCTCCTCGGTGAACATGCGGATGCACGCGGGGAGCACGAGGTCGTACTCCTCGACCCGCGAGCGCCGGACGGTCGGGTCGGGTGCGAGGCGCGGCTCGTGGTCGATGACCATCGACGGCTGGTCGGCCCGGACCTCGCGCGCCGCGGGCCACGTGCGGCTCAGCCGGTCCCAGAGGCCGAGCACCATGTCGGCGGAGCCCACGATCGACGAGCAGCGGCGACCCTGGGCGCGTGCGAGGCCCGCGAACGCGTCGAGCGCGCGCGCCGCGAGCTGCGGGTCGTCGGTCGGGACGACCGGCACGACGTTGGCGCCCGCCCAGCAGACCGCGCGCAGCGCGCCGTCGTGCTCGAAGCCCCACAGCGTCCCGCCGGCGGTCCGCAGACCGCTGACCGTGGCCTGCTCGAGGCGGGCGGTCGCGAGGACCGCCGCGACCGGGTCGAGCGCGCAGACGGCGAGCGCAGCACGGAGGTCGACGTCCGTCAGGACGCGTCCCCCTGCCCGCTCGTCGAGCAGCATCGCGCGGCGAGAACCCATGACACGGATTGTGCACCACGGACGGCGACCGGACCTGTCGTCCGGCGACCCGCCGTCCTCGGCGCGACGGGGTCAGCCGACGGAGACCGTCGGGCTGCCCTGCCCGGCCTCGACGGGGTCCATGGTCTCGGCGAGGCGCATGGCCTCCTCGATGAGGGTCTCGACGATGAGGGACTCGGGGACGGTCTTGATGACCTCGCCCTTGACGAAGATCTGCCCCTTGCCGTTGCCGGACGCGACGCCGAGGTCCGCCTCGCGCGCCTCGCCGGGGCCGTTGACGACGCAGCCCATGACCGCGACGCGCAGCGGCACCTCCATGCCCTCGAGCCCCGCGGTGACCTTCTCGGCGAGGGTGTAGACGTCCACCTGCGCGCGGCCGCACGAGGGGCACGAGACGATCTCGAGCTTGCGGGGCCGCAGGTTGAGCGCCTGCAGGATCTGGATGCCGACCTTCACCTCCTCGACCGGAGGGGCCGACAGGGAGACGCGGATCGTGTCGCCGATGCCCTTGCTGAGCAGCGCGCCGAAGGCGGTCGCCGACTTGATCGTGCCCTGGAACGCCGGGCCGGCCTCGGTCACGCCGAGGTGCAGCGGCCAGTCGCCGGCCTCGGCGAGCAGCTCGTAGGCGCGCACCATGACGACCGGGTCGTTGTGCTTCACCGAGATCTTGAAGTCGTGGAAGCCGTGCTCCTCGAAGAGGGACGCCTCCCAGACGGCCGACTCGACGAGCGCCTCGGGCGTGGCCTTGCCGTACTTGGCGAGGAGCCGCGGGTCGAGCGAGCCCGCGTTGACGCCGATCCGCAGCGAGACGCCGGCGTCGGACGCGGCGCGCGCGATCTCCTTGACCTGGTCGTCGAACTTGCGGATGTTGCCGGGGTTCACGCGGACGGCGGCGCAGCCCGCGTCGATCGCGGCGAACACGTACTTCGGCTGGAAGTGGATGTCGGCGATCACCGGGATCTGCGACTTGCGCGCGATCGCGGGCAGCGCGTCGGCGTCGTCCTGGCTGGGCACGGCGACGCGGACGATGTCGCAGCCGGACGCCGTGAGGGCGGCGATCTGCTGGAGGGTCGCGTTGATGTCGGTCGTCGGCGTCGTGGTCATCGACTGGACGCTGATCGGGGCGTCGCCGCCGACCTCGACCTTGCCGACGCGGATCTTGCGGGAGGCCCGCCGGGGCGCCAGGACGGGGGCGGGCGCAGCCGGCATGCCGAGGCTGATCGGGGTGCTCACGCCCCCATCATCGCACCGTCGCACGCCCGGACCGGGCCCGAGCGACCGACGCCACACAACCCGCACGGAACCTGCGCCGTGCGCCGGGCCGCGCCGGGTCCCCGCAGGTCAGATGGTGATGGGGTTCACGATGTCGGCGTAGACCAGCAGCAGCCCGACGGCGCCGAGCAGGATGAACACGGTGTACGCGAGCGGGACGAGCTTCGCCGCGTCGAACGGCCCGGGCCGCGGCTGACCGCGCAGGCGCGCGACCTGCCGACGGGCACCCTCCCAGAGCGCCGCCGCGACGTGACCGCCGTCGAGCGGGGGCAGCGGGATGAGGTTGAAGACGAACAGGGCGACGTTGAGCATCGCGAGCATCTGGAGCCAGCCGGCGATCTTCACGGAGAACGGCAGGTCGGCGGCGCCGATCTCACCGCCGAACCGGGCGATGCCCACGACGCCGACGATGCTGTTCTGATCGCGCTCCTCGTGCGCGAACGTCGACCGAGCCAGGTCCGCGACCTTGGTCGGCAGCGTGGCGACGACCCCGATGGTCTGCCACGTGGCCGACGCGACCGACTCGGGCGCCTCGCTCCACGGCTGCCGCTCGATGGACTGGGCCGCCGTCACGCCGAGGAACCCGGCGGGGACGGTCTGCATCTCGCCGTCCTCGTCGAGCACCGGGCCGCCGTCCTCGCCGATGACGGGGCGCTCGGCCACCACGGGTGTCACCGACAGCGTCACCTGCGCGCCGTCGCGCTCGACGACGACCGGCACGCTCTCGCCGCCGGTCGCCCGGATGAGGTCGGTGAGCTGCTCCCACGACTCGACGGCGGTGCCGTCGTACGACACCACGGTGTCCCCCGGCCGCAGCCCGGCCGCGGCACCCGGCGCGGGCTCGTCGCCGTCCGTGCAGGCGCGGTCGGCGGGCGCGTCGGCGGGGATGACGCACTGCGAGACCGACTCGAGCGTCGTGCTCTGCCCGGAGGGGATCCCGATGCCGACGAGCACCACGACCATGAGGACCACGGCGATCAGGAGGTTCATCACGGGACCGCCGAGCATGACGACGAGCTTCTTCGGCGTCGAGAGCCGGTAGAACGCCCGGTGGTCCTCGCCGGGGCGGATCTCCTCGGCGCTCGCCTGCCGGGCGTCGCGCGCGAGCCGGCCGATCCACGTGCGGGCCGGCGGGTTGCCGACGGCCTCGTCGGGCGGGTACATGCCGACGAGCCGCACGAAGCCGCCCAGCGGGATCGCCTTGAGGCCGTACTCCGTCTCGCCCTTCGTGCGCGACCACAGCGTCGGGCCGAACCCGACCATGTAGTGGCTGACGCGGACGCCGAAGCGCTTGGCCGGCACCATGTGCCCGACCTCGTGCAGCGCGATCGACAGCAGCAGCACGACCACGACGATCAGCACGCCGACCAGGAACTCCATGCGGTCCCGACACCTCCACGCGACACGTCCGCGGGCACGCGGACGGGCCCGGTCGGTGCCCGGGCCGGCGACCATCATCCCGCGTCCGGCTGGGAGTCCGCTGACACCGGTCCGCGGACCGGCCCGCGGACCACCCGACCGGCGCACGCGCGCGCCGCGGACCGCGTCGTGTCGGCTGTCGGCAACCCGCGCGCGCCACTACCGTCCCGGCATGGCGACCGCTCGCACGCACCCGCTGTGGCTCGACCAGCTCCTCGACGAGGACCCCGCCGCGCTGCGCCCGCGGGAACCGCTCGACGGCGACGACCACGCCGACGTCGTCGTGGTCGGCGCGGGGCTCGCGGGGCTGTGGACCGCGTACTACCTCCTCGAGGCCGACCCCTCGCTCGACGTGCTCGTCGTGGAGGCCGACGTCACGGGTGCCGGCGCGACCGGGCACGGGTCGGGCTGGTGCTCCGCCGACCTGGACGTCCCGGGCGAGGAGCTGGTCCGCCTGCACGGGCTCGCGGGCGCGCGGGCGCTGCGGGCG
>NZ_JAAXOY010000137.1 GCF_012396155.1 Cellulomonas septica
GGTGCCGTCGCCGTGGGCGCCGTGCAGGTCGGCGGGCACGACACGAGCGTCCTGCCGCCCGCCGTCGCAGGTGCCCCGGCGGGGACCTGCGGCTCCGGCACCGGCGCGCTGCAGGACCTCCCGGTCGAGGACGCGCTCACGCTGACCGCGGCGACCGACGACGCGAACGTGCCCGTCTCGCCCTCCGATGCACCGGAAGGTGCATGGCTGACCAGCGTCATCGGCCCGTCCATGTGGCTGTGGCCGTCCTTCGGCGGCGTGCGCGACCTGGAGGCGTACCCCCTCGTGCCCCTCCCCGACGTCGAGACCCCGCCGTTCGTCCGCGTCGTCCTCGCCCACGACGGGACGGTCGTCGGGACGTCGATCGAGCAGGCCGCCGTCGCGAGCATCCCGTACTCGCCGACCGGCTGGGATCCGCTGATGGTCCCGCTCGTCACCTGCGACGAGCCGGGCCGACCCGGCGGTGACCCGCTGCCCGCGGGCGAGTACGAGGTGTACGTCGCACCCGACGACGGGCCGCTCACCGCTGCCGTCGAGTCCGTCTCCCGGTCCTCGACGGTGCGGGTCGTCGACCAGACGGCCGTCTCGGGCCTCCCCGCCGCGTTCCCCGACGACGTGCCGCTGGTCCCGGGCCGCCTGCTCGACGTCCGACGCCTCGACGACGGCGGATGGTTCGTCGAGATCGCGACGCCGGCCGACGACCGGGTGTCGCGGGCGGGAGCACTCCTCGACGGCTCGTCACCCGACGCCGGCCGCGGGCTGGGCGCGCCGTTCTACGGGACGACGCTGCCGGACTGGACGGTGGAGATCAAGGCGTCGCAGGTCGACGGCCTGGAGACCGTCTTCTACGTGCTGACCCCCCGCTGATCCCCCGGCCGGTCGCGTGGTGGAGGGACCACGCGGCTGGCCGGTGCGTCGGGCCGGTCCGCAGGGCGCGGTCAGGCGACGGAGCCGTCGTCCGCGAGCGCGTCGTCGAGCGTGTCGTGCACCGTGAAGACGGGCAGGAGCGCGGTGATGCGGAAGAGCTGGCGGACCCGCTCGGTCGAGATGACGAGCTGGAGCCGCCCGCCGAGCAGCCGCACCTTCTTGAGCGACCCCACGAGCACGCCGAGGCCCGTCGAGTCCATGAAGGTCACGTTGCCGAGGTCGACGACGAGGTCGGTGCGCTCGCGGTCGAGCAGGTCGTGGACGCACTCCCGCAACGCGTCGGCCGTGGACACGTCGACCTCACCGTCGACCTCCACCACGGTCCGCGTCCCCACGTCCCTGCTGGTCACGCGCACCCTGTGCTCCCCCGTTCCTCGTCGGAAATTCAAACATTCCCGACAGGCCCGCGACGAGCGCATCGAGCGGCGTGTTTTCACCCGGGCGGCGGTATCGACACGCCCCGCGGAGGGCTATGTGTCCCGAATCGTGCCGACCTGCGCACTGCGGCTCGGCTCGCCGGTGGTCAGACAGCCGACGGCACGCGTCGCACCGAGGCGAGGGCCTGCCGGTACTCGTCGGTCGTGCCGTCGGGGCGGACCTCCTGCCGCACGTGGTCGCGCACGCCGAGGCCGGCGAGGGTCGCGGTGAGCTCGTCGACGTCGGCGGGCGTCAGGACGGTGGGGTCGACGGTCGTGCGGACCTGCACGTCGACGCCGGACGCCAGCACGAGCGCGAGGGACGCGAAGGTCGCGTCCGCGCTGGTCGTCGCGCCACCCGCCCGCGTGATCGCGCGGTACAGGCGCGCGGGCGCCTTGACGTCGAACCCGACCCAGTCGACGTGCGGCAGCAGCGCCTCGAGCCGGCGCGGGTAGGCGCCGCCGGTGTGCAGGCCGACCAGGAAGCCGGCGTCGCGGACCTCGCGGGCCGCGTCGACCAGGCCTGCCTGCCGCGTGGGCTCGCCGCCCGAGAAGACGACGCCGTCGAGCAGGCCGCGCCGTCGTGCGAGCAGGTCCCGCACGTCGGACCACGGAACGACGCCGGGTGTGCGCGGGTCGAGGATCGCGGAGTTGTGGCAGTACGTGCAGCGCCAGGGGCAGCCCTGCAGGAACGCCGTCGCGACCAGCCGACCGGGCCAGTCGCACGACGACAGCGGCGTCAGGCCCGCGATCGCGAGCCCGTCCGCCGCCGCCGCCGTCGTCGTGCGGTCCGTCATCAGGCCTGCTGCTCCGCACCGGCCGTGGCGAGGGCGCGCTCCTGGAACGGCGTGCGCTCCATGTGCTCGCCCTTCTTGCCGATGTTGAACGAGCTCACGGGCCGGTGGTAGCCCATGACGCGCGTCCACACCTCGCACACGACCTCGCCGTAGCCCTCGTCGGCGCAGCGCGGGCACGTCGGGTGCTCGCCCGAGAGGTAGCCGTGCCGTGTGCAGACGGAGAACGTCGGCGTGACCGTGAGGTACGGCAGGCGGAACGTCGACAGCGACCGCCGCACGAGCTCGCGCGCGGCCTCGGGCGTCGACAGGCGCTCGCTCATGTACAGGTGCAGGACGGTGCCGCCCGTGTACTTCGTCTGCAGGTCGTCCTGCCGGGCCAGCGCCTCGAACGGGTCGTCCGTGAAGCCCACGGGGAGCTGCGAGGAGTTCGTGTAGTACGGGTGGTCGTCCGTGCCGGCCTGCAGGATGCCGTGGTAGCGACGGCGGTCCTCCTTGGCGAACCGGTACGTCGTGCCCTCCGCGGGCGTCGCCTCCAGGTTGTAGAGGTGACCGGTCTCCTCCTGGTACCGGACCATCCGCGCGCGGACGAAGTCGAGCACCCGGACGACGAGCGCGTGCCCGCGCGGGTCGGTGAGGTCGTACGCGTCGCCCGTGAAGTTGCGGACCATCTCGTTGAGGCCGTTCACGCCGATCGTCGAGAAGTGGTTCTCGAGCGTGCCGAGGTACCGCTTCGTGTACGGGAAGAGGCCCTCGTCGATGTACCGCTGGATGACCGTGCGCTTGAGCTCGAGCGACGCGCGCGCCAGGTCGAGCAGGTCGGACAGCGCGTCGAACAGGCCGTGCTCGTCACCCGGGTTGAGGAAGCCGAGGCGTGCGCAGTTGATCGTCACGACGCCGAGCGAGCCCGTCTGCTCCGCCGAGCCGAACAGGCCGTTGCCGCGCTTGAGCAGCTCACGCAGGTCGAGCTGCAGGCGGCAGCACATCGACCGCACGTCGCCCGGGTGCATCTCGGAGTTGAGGAAGTTCTGGAAGTACGGCAGCCCGTACTTCGCCGTCATCGCGAACAGCCGGTCCGCGTTCGGGCTCTCCCAGTCGAAGTCGTGCGTGATGTTGTACGTCGGGATCGGGAACGTGAAGACGCGCCCGCTCGCGTCGCCTTCCGTCATGACCTCGATGTACGCCTGGTTGATGAGGTCCATCTCCGTCTGGAGCTCGCCGTACGTGAAGTCGCACGGCTCGCCCGCGACGAACGGCACCTGCTCGCGCAGGTCCTCCGGGCACGTCCAGTCGAACGTGAGGTTGGTGAACGGCGTCTGCGTGCCCCAGCGCGACGGCACGTTGAGGTTGTAGACGAGCTCCTGGACGCCCTGGCGCACCTGCTCGTACGTGAGGCCGTCGAGCCGCACGTACGGCGCCATGTAGGTGTCGAACGACGAGAACGCCTGCGCGCCCGCCCACTCGTTCTGCATCGTGCCGAGGAAGTTCACGATCTGGCCGATCGCCGAGCCGAAGTGCTTCGGCGGGCGCGCGTCGACCTTGCCCGGCACGCCGTTGAGGCCCTCCTGCAGGAGCGTCCGCAGGGACCACCCCGCGCAGTAGCCCGACAGCATGTCGAGGTCGTGGATGTGCAGGTCGCCCTCGCGGTGCGCACGGCCCACCTCGGCCGGGTAGACGTGGCTCAGCCAGTAGTTCGCGACGACCTTCCCGGCCGTGTTGAGGATGAGCCCACCCAGCGAGTAGCCCTGGTTGGCGTTGGCGTTGACGCGCCAGTCGCGGCGGTCGAGGTACTCGTCGATCGACGAGCCGACCTCGACGACGACCTGCTCGGTCATGTGCGGTGTCCCCTTCGTCCCTGGTGCCCTCCCGCCTCTGCGACCCCACATGTTGTGGTCGCGGCGTCCCCGGAGGACTAGATGTGGCAGTTCTATGCCCGACGACGGGGCCTCCGGGGGACGAAGGTCCCGCCTCCGCGGGCGCATGCACGGCCCTGCGGCCAAAACTCGTCCGGATGCGCGGCGTGTCGCGGCACGGGTGTGCGCGAGGAGCGGCGTGTCGTCCGGGACGGCCGGTCGGGGCGTGTCGCGACGAAGCGCTCAGCCGCGGACGAACCGGACCGGCTCGCCCGGTCGCACCTGCGCCAGGACCCCGAGCGCCGACGACCGCACGACCGCCACCACCGGGTACCCGCCCGTCACCGGGTGGTCGACGCCGAACACCACCGGCAGGCCGTCCGGCGGCACCTGCACCGCCCCCGGGACCAGACCCGCCGACGGCAGCTCCGCACGCGCCCGCGCCCCCTCGCCGTCGTGAGCGCCGGTGCGCTCGCGGCGACGCTCGCGGGGTGCAGCACCCCCGAGCCCAGCCCCGGCGTCACCGACGACACCGTGACCGTCGGCACGCACACGCCGCTCACCGGCCCGGCCGCCGCCGGGTACTCGTCCATCTCGAAGGCCGTCTCGGCGTACTTCGACCACGTCAACGCCCAGGGCGGCATCCACGGGCGGACGATCGAGTACGTCGTCAAGGACGACGGCTACAACCCCGCGACCACCCAGACCGTCGTGCGCGAGCTCGTCCAGGAGGACGGGGTGTTCGCGATCCTCAACGGCCTCGGCACCCCCACGCACGCGTCGGTGCTGGACTACCTCAACGAGAACGAGGTGCCCGACCTGTTCGTCGCGTCGGGCGCGCTGCTGTGGGACGACCCCGAGCAGCACCCGTGGACGTTCGCGTTCAACGTCGACTACACGACCGAGGCGAAGGCGCTCGCGCAGTACGCGCTCGACGAGGGCGGCGACGACGCCGTCTTCTGCGTGCTCGGGCAGGACGACGACTACGGCGAGGACTTCGTCGCCGGCCTGGAGGCGGTGCTCGGCGCCGACGCGCTCGCGGTGAGCGAGACCTACGCGGTGTCCGACCAGGACGTCACCGCGCAGGTGGGCGCCATGCAGGCCGCGGGGTGCACGCACAACTTCCTCGCGACCGTGAACGGCTTCACCGCCCGGACGGTCGGGACCGCCGCCAAGATGCGCTACCCGGCGCAGTGGCTCGCGTCCTCGTCGGGCGGCGACTACCCGACGCTCGCCGGCTACCTCGGCGAGGACGTCGCGCCCGCGGTGCTCGAGGGCTTCGTCAGCGCCAACTACCTGCCGTTCAGCCCGGACAGCGACTGGGTCGCGCTGTTCCGCGAGATCAACGACACCTACAACGCGGGGGAGCCGTTCACCGGGAACACCGTCTACGGCATGTCCGTCGCCTACACGTTCGCGCAGGCCCTCGCCGCGGCGGGGGAGGACCCCACGCGGGAGAGCCTGGTCGAGGCGCTCGAGAGCGGCGACGTCACCGGGAACGGGATCATGCCGCTCGCGTACTCCGCGGACAGCCACCGGTCGTTCGGCGGCGTCGGCATCACCGTGGTGACCGGCGGGGTGCAGGACTACGTCGGGACCGCGTTCACCACCGACGCCGGCGACGGGTCGGTCGAGCCCTACGACGGCGACGCCCCCGCGCCGGAGGACGAGGGCGTGCCGGCCACCTGACGCGACGCGCCCACGACGGAGGGCGGGCGGCCCCGACCGGGTCGCCCGCCCTCCGTGCGTCGACCGTCAGGCCAGGTCGGCCGGTGCGGGCGCGTACTCGGCCACGAGCTCGCGCTTGAGGATCTTGCCGCTGCCGCCCATCGGGAGCGCGTCGCGGACGTGCACCACGCGCGGATACTTGTACGCGGCGATCCGGTCCCGCACCCAGGCGACGAGCTCGTCGGACGTCGCGGTCGCACCCGGCTCCAGCACGACGGCGGCGTGGACCTCCTGCCCCCGCACCTCGTCGGGCACGCCGAACACGGCGGCGAGCGCGACCGCGGGGTGCCGCACGAGGGTCGCCTCGACCTCGCTGGGGTACACGTTGTAGCCGGACCGCACGATCATGTCCTTCGTGCGGTCGACGATCGTGAGGACGCCGTCCTCGTCGAGAGTCCCGAGGTCGCCGGTGCGGAACCAGCCGTCGACCACCGCCTCGTCCGACGCCTCCGGGTTGCCGAGGTAGCCCTTGAACAGGTTGTGGCCGCGCACGACGACCTCGCCCAGCTGACCGGTGCCGAGCAGCTCGATCCGGTCGGCGACCCACGGGTCCGCGATCTCGACGTCGACGCCCCACAGCGGACGCCCGACCGTGCCCGGCCGCGGCCGCTCGCCCACGGAGTTGAACGACACGGTCGGCGCGGTCTCCGTCAGGCCGTAGCCCTCGTGCACCGGCGCCCCGAACGTCGCCTCGAACGCCTCGAGGAGCGCGACCGGCAGCGCCGCGCCGCCCGAGACGGCGAACCGCAGGGGCGGACGGTCGGTCGTGCGCGCCGCCGCCTGGACGAGCCCGACGTACATCGTCGGGACGGCCGTGAACACCGTCGCGCCGTGCCGCGTCATCGCCGCGAGCGCCTCGTCGGGGTCGAACCGGGGGAGCAGCACGACGGCGGCGCCGCGGCGGAACGCGGTGTTGAGGACCGACGACTGCCCGAACGTGTGGAAGAAGGGCAGGCCGCCGAAGATCACGTCGTCGGCCCGGATGTCGCACGTGTCGATCAGCGTCACGTGCACCTGCTCGATCAGCGCGAGGTGGCTCGACACCGCACCCTTCGGGCGGCCCGTCGTCCCGCTCGTGTAGAGGATCGTCGCGGGGTGCAGCGGGTTGACCGACGCGTACGTGCGCAGCGGCGTCGCGGCGGCGGCCTCGTCCTCCAGCCGCGGCGCCGGCACGTCGACGCCGTCGGGCACGAGGACCGTGACGGTCG